>JAJXTM010000027.1 GCA_021783875.1 Bacteroidota bacterium | reverse complement strand
ATATAGGACACACCTTGAAGAAATGGTTAGTTCCAGAACTGAGGAACTTTTTGCAGAGAAATCAAAATTGCAGGCAATCCTAGATAATGTTCCAAGCGCATTTCTTCTTTTAGATAAAGATCTCCACATTCAAACAGCCAGTGCAGCATTTAACGGGATTACAGGATATAAAATTGACGATGTAAAAGGAGAAACCTGCAATAAAATTTTTGGTAATAACGGATTTTGTGTTGATTGTATATGCCGGCAAGCGATTACAAAAAGTAAAATTGAATCTTGTATCAACCATACACTAGAAGGCAAACCTGACGAACGATATATTGAGCATATTGCAATTCCAATGAAGAAAAACGGTGAAACTATAGCTGTTTTAGCTGTAATAACTGATATTACAAAACGCAAAAAATTAGAAAATGTACTTATAAAAACCGAAAAACTGGCAGCCACAGGTGAAATAGCCGCATTTGTTGCTCATGAATTTAGAAATTCTTTAACTTCTATAAAAATGATTCTCCAATTGTTAACGGAATCGGATAATTTAGTAAGATCTGAAAAAAAATCAATTTCTGTTGCTCTCAATTCAACCAGAGAGATGGAAGAGATAGTTACGAAATTGCTTAATTTTGCATATCCTTTACCGATGAAATTTCAGACTGCAGAAATAGAGAAAATATTAAATGATAGTTTAGACTTTGTTCAAATTCGTCTTCAAAAGTCTAAGATTTCCATAAGAAAGGATATTGAGCCTTTAATTCCTAATGTTCTTTTAGATGTTTCTCATTTGAAAGAAGCAGTTATAAATTTATTATTAAATGCTATTCAGTCAATTGATGAAAAACGGAACCGTTTGGAAGATACAAATAATAATGCTGGTCAAGAATTGGAAATTGCTATTTCAATAAAAAAGATAAATCTTAAAAGGACTTTACATGATTATAAAGTTGAAGACGGGGTCGATTATGTAAAGATTGAGAACTCTGATCGATCAAGATATGAAATAACCATGCAAAAAGGCACCAGCTGCATACTTATTGAGATAGCTGATTCCGGTATGGGTATTGAGCGCAAAAATATTTCAAAAATATTCGACCCTTTCTTTACAACAAAGGCAAATGGAACCGGGTTAGGATTACAAATGGTAAAACGAACAATTAATGCGCACAGAGGTATAATAAATGTTGAAAGTAAAAAAGGAATCGGAACAATATTCAAAATTTTAATTCCTATTGAAAATGACGGTAATTCACTACCAGAATATATTTAGTAAAATTGTGAGGATTTCAATTGAGTGATATAAAGAAAAATGCTTTTAGAATCTTAGTAGTAGATGATGATGCAAAAATATTATATGCATTTCTTGAAGTATTGAAAAAAGACGGATATTCGGCAATTACTGCAAATGACGGAGAAGAAGCTTTAAGAACAGTTGCATCCGAGAATGTAGACCTTATTTTCATGGACATAACATTACCCAAATTAGATGGATTGGGAGTACTTAAGAAATTAAGAGAACAAAATATAAATATTCCAGTAATCATTATAACAGGTTACGGTATAATGCAGAACGCAATTAAAGCAATGCAGCTCGGCGCTTTTGATTATCTAACAAAACCTCTTGATATTGAAAAAATACGAGAATTAACTCGAAAAGCTTTACCTGAATCTTCAGATTCAAAAACAATCAAAGACGAACATCCCTTGTTAAATGCAGATATAGTTGACAGATATGACTTAATTGGCAGAAGTGACAAGATGCAGGATATATATAAGCTAATAGGATTAGTTTCGACCACACCGAATACTGTATCAGTATTAATAACCGGAGAAAGCGGAACAGGTAAAGAATTAGTTGCAAGGTCTATTCATAATAGTGCATTAGGAATAGGATACCCTTTTATAGGCATTAATTGCTCTGCAGTGCCGGACAACCTTCTTGAATCGGAGTTTTTTGGTTTTGAAAAAGGATCATTTACAGGTGCTATAGATCGTAAACTTGGTAAATTTGAGCTTGCGCATAATGGCACAATATTTTTGGATGAAATTGGCAACCTTTTGCCTAATCTTCAGCAAAAGTTATTAAGAGTACTTCAGGAACGTGAATTTGAGAGATTGGGCGGTGACGTACCAATAAAAGTTCAAGCTCGATTCATTGCAGCGACAAATCGAAGCTTAGATGCTGAAATTAAAAAGGGAAATTTTAGAGAAGACCTTTTTTTTAGGTTAAATGTAGTTTCAATAAAACTTCCGCCATTAAGGGAAAGGGCAGAAGATATACCGCTTTTGGCTAATTACTTTCTTGCTAAGTACAATGAGCATTTAAGCAAGAAAGTAAAGGGATTTTCTCAGCGCTCATTGAATTTACTTAGCTCATATCATTTCCCGGGAAATATAAGAGAGTTAGAAAACTTAATTGAACGCGCTGTAATGCTAACACGAGGAGAAGAAATTGGGCATGAATTACTTGAGAAAATGATAAGTGTAAATTATATTAAAGAACCTTCATTGCCTGTTGCCGGAACATCATTTAGGCAAGCAAGAGAAAATATACTACAAATATTTGAGAAACAATTTATTGAAGAAAAACTTTCCTCTCATTCCGGTAATGTTACATCCGCATCAAAATCATCAAATATGTCAAGGCAAAATTTCCAACGTATGATGAAAAAATATAACATCAATTCCGAAGATTTCAAGTCATAAAAAACCAAAACTGTAAAACTTTATTTGACACTGCCAAATAATAATTGGCAGTTAATCATCCACATTCATTCGCCGAATAGTAAAAAATCACATTTTTAATCAAATTTATTCATTTATGCCATAATCAAGTAATCGGCATGAATGTTGAATAAATAATGACAATTGTAGTAAAAATTGGAATATAATTTAATCGTCAAAGTTACATTTAGCTTATATAAAATGTTATGAATATGCACCAGGTTTTGGTAGTGGACAATGATGAGAATATTCTTTCGGCATTTGAGGATTTTTTAAGCAAGAAGAATTGCAAAATGATTGGAGCACCGACTACAGAGGTAGGGTTAAAGAAGATGAAGCTGCAAAATTTTGATTTGCTAATTGCAGATATCAGTGTAGCCTCTAAATTAGAAACGGATTTTATTATGCAGGCAAAGAAATTGCAATCAAATTTGAAAATTATAGCAATTACAGGTTATTCGGATAAAATAAGAGACTTTAATATGAAAATGAAGGGCGCAGATTATCTCTTCATAAAACCATTAGAATTAAAAAAATTAAATAAAGCAGTTGACTTCTGCTTGAGACAAAGTCAAGAAGAAATTTCTTAAGTATGTTCAACATTTAATCAAATAATTAGGAGTAACGAAATGAAATCTTTAGTTCAATTTTTTTCGGAAAAATTACCCTTAGGCAGAAGACAAGGCGGAACCTTGTTCTTTATATTAATTACAGGAATTCTAATCACAGTTTTTAATTCGCAGAATTTTGCAATCCCAAGTTTTGCAAGACAGACTAATCTATCATGCAATTATTGTCATTATACTTTTCCGGCACTAAATTCATTCGGAAGAATGTTCAAGTTGAACGGATATACAATGAATAATACAGAAACAATCGAAGCAGTATCTCCGGATAGTGACAGAACGACACTAAAGCTGTTAAATTCTCTTCCGTTGTCAGCAATGGTGATGACTTCTTTTTCATCAGTCAATAAAGCACAACCCGGAGCTGAAAGTTCTTTTGCACAATTACCTCAACAAATAAGCTTTTTCTTATCCGGAGAAATCACCCCACATTTTGGAACGTATTTACAATTTACTTATGATCCGACAGGCGGAACTTTCGGGCTCGATATGGTAGATCTTAGATATGCAAACCATACATCGCTAGGTTCTAATGATTTACTTTATGGATTTACATTAAACAACAATCCATCTATGCAGGATGTCTGGAATACAACACCTATATGGAGTTTCCCTTATGCATCATCCGGAGGAGCACCTTCCCCAACTGCTTCTACTCTTTTACAATCAGCTCCAGGCAACGAAGCGGGATTAGGTGCATATGCTCTTTATGATAAATTATTATATGCCGAAATATCACTTTATCATTCAGCACAACAAGGCGCTGCTTATCCTCCTGACTCCACTTGGGCAGGGAACATTAAAGGAGTATCCCCTTATTGGCGTGTTGCTCTTCAACATCAATGGACAAGTCAATATTTAGAAATAGGAACTTTTGGATTATCATCAGAAATGTATCCTCTCGGTATTAAAGGCTTAACAAATAAATATACCGATATAGGATTTGATGCACAATATGAGAATAACTTCGATAACGGCGGAACATTAATTTTACATACTTCTTATATTTCCGAGAAACAAAATCTTGATGCTACATTCAATGCAGGTGGTTCAGCAAATTCAAGCAATACATTAAACTCATTCAAGATAGATGCCGGTTATAATTTTCCGGATTTTGCGGAATTATCAGCAGGATTCTTCTCTACCAGCGGTTCCAGTGATAATATTCTTTACGCAGCCGGTCCTGTCACCGGTAGTAATAGCTCTACACCAAATAGCAGCGGTGAAGTTCTCCAACTGACATTTATTCCCTGGCTTAACACCCAATTTGCTCTACAATATACTATGTACAGTCAATTCAACGGAGGAAGTTCGAATTATGATGGCTCCGGCAGAAATGCATCCGATAATAATACAATGTACTTTTTAGCATGGTTTGTTTTTTAATCATTTATATAAATAACTTTAAGGAAAAATAAAATGAAATCGCACTCAATCATTAAATTTTTATTACTCGTATCAATAATCAGTTTTTTAGGCATTGCATCAAATGATGCAATGTTGAAATCTGAGAATCAGCAAAAGAAAGGCGCTTCAAAATCAGAGGATAAGGGTATAGGTCCGGTTAAAGAAGTTAAACTGGGCGCAATTGACAAGAGGTTAGTAGATAAAGGAAACTCTATTTACAACGAAAAATGTTCAGCATGCCATAATATTGATGATGTAAACTTAGCTCCTCCGCTTAGAGGTGTTTCCAAAAGATTGTCCCCTGTTTTTATCATGAATTATTTGGTAAACACAACGGAAATGCAGAAGAAGGATCCTAATGTTATCAGCTTAATTCAGCAGTGGAAAAAAGTTCCAATGATGAAAGATCAACATTTAAAGCAGAATGATGCAAGAGCTGTCCTCGAATTTTTAAGGTCACTAGATAAGTAATATCAGATAAAATTCAATTTCAAATAGCTATAATTTTTATTGAATAAAATATCTATTAAATTTTTTGAACTAATTAATCTTAGAAATTAGCTAAACAAAATCGAAATGAAAAATAAAATACTTATTTCCGCTTTTTTATTTATCGGTATGGCTGTAGGTTATTATTATTTTTATAATACAACCGGGAATGTCAAACATCTTGATCCGATATCTTTCAGTCATTATGTACATACAAAGCAGCATAAGATTAAATGCCAGGTTTGTCATCGCGGAGTTGAGACTCAAATGCGAGCCGGCATTCCGAATATAGATGTTTGCAGTATGTGTCATTCCAGCATTATAGATTCGACTTCCAAGAAAGAATTTGTGATCTATAGTTATGTAAAGGACAATAAGACAATCCCATGGAAAGCCTTATATAATATTCCGGATTATGTTTACTTTTCCCATAGAAGACATGTTAAGATGGGAAAATTGGAATGTTCAGATTGCCATGGAGATATGACAACACAGACCTCGCCTGAATTACAAAATTTTACCCCGTTCAAAATGCAATTTTGCTTTGATTGCCATGAGAGCAGAGGGGTAAGTACGGATTGCGGAAATTGTCATCATTAAAATAATAAACAAAGATTTGGTTTTAAGGAGATTTTTTTGAATGGAAATTAACAGACGCGAATTCATGAAACTGATAGGCGGTTCCTTTGCAGGACTTGCTATAGGCGGAGCAGCCGGAACTCTTATGAAAATTCCGAAGTCGATGGAGCCTGTTCTTTACACCGGTCCAAGGAAAGAATCATGGAAACTAACCGCATGCGCTAATTGCCCCGGCGGATGCAGTCTTAAGGTTAGGCTTATAGATGAATTCCCTATTCAAGCTTTCGGGAATCCTTTATCGCCCGTTAATAAAGGCGGAATATGTTCAATAGGTCTTGCTTCGGTTGCATCTTTATATCATCCGGACAGACTTACAGGTCCGCTAAAAAACGTGGATGGGAAATTCGTTTCTATAACCTATGATGAAGCATATAAAATTCTTTCAGATAAATTGGGTAAAATTCTTTCAAAGAATAATCAAGATAATATATTCATTATAGCTCAAACCGAATCTCAGTTAAAGGCTTCAATATTTAAAAAGTTTTCCGATGAGACAGGAATTAAAAACCTTGTTCTTGATGAATTCCATTCCAACAGTATATACCCTTATAGTCTTATTTCAGATAAAGCACCGGATTTCATTGATTTTGAAAAATGTGATTATCTTTTGAATTTCGGTTCGCGCATGACTGAGATTTCAGATAACCCACTCTATTTTACGCGTAAGATAATTGAGCATCGAGCGAAGGGTTATAAGATTGGTGTTGTGCAGCCAAAGCTAAATTCGAGCGTTGCAAAAACAGATGATTGGGTCCCTTTACTGCCCATTTCATTTGCTGATTTTGCTTTAGGAATTGCTTATATACTAATAAAAGATGAAAAATACGACAAAAATTTTGTTGGTAAATATTTCCCGGAATTTAATGAATACAAGCAATTTGTTCTTGATAATTATTACCCAGAAAAGGTAGAAGAATTAATAGGCGTACCTGCGGATAAAATTCTAAGTATCGGAAGAGATTTTGAAAAAGCCTCTGCCCCAGCAGCCTATTTTGATGAGTCCTTACTTTATAGTACTAACGGGACAAAGAATGCAATGGCAATTATTGCTCTTAACGCACTAAAAGGATTTAGCGGATATGGTACATTAAAAGATGATTTATTAAAACTCGAATCCGAAAAAAATCCAAATTCTAAAGAAGATGTTACTTTCGCCAGATTTAAAGAACGAGTTGCTGATAATGGATCCATTCAAGCATTACTAATTTCAGGAAGTAATATTGTTTTTAATAGCCCTAATCAGGAAGAATTAAAAAAGCAAATAAGTTCTATTCCCTTCGTAGCTAGTTTTTCTTCATTCATTGATGAAACCTCAGTATTAGCTAATCTTATTATTCCTGACCATGATAATTTTGAACGGCTTGATTTGCTGCCCGGAGAATCAATGGGCTTCCCGACTATAACAGTTCAGCAGCCAATAGTTACTCCATTCTTTAATACTACGGATACAAGTGATGTTTTTATTTCTTTGATGAAAGATCTCAAGCCAGATGTTAAATTAACTTATCAGAATTACTCCGATTACTTAAAACAAATTGCTAAGCAATTATATACAAATCATACCGGTATTCTCATGGATCAGAGAAAACCGACAGCAATTGAAAATGGACTTAAAAAGATAGGTTGGGATTCATCGCAATTTTCAGGTTTCGATGATTTTTGGGATGGTTTTCTGGAAGCCGGCGGATGGTGGAACCCTTATGCTGCCAAAGAATCATTCAACCCTAAAATTGAATTCAAACAGAAGTTTAGTAAAGAATTATTTACATCCGGCAATGCCACAACTTCAGTTTCCAAGAATAAACTTCGAATGAATATTTTCAGGAAAAATTTCGATTACAAGGGAAATATGAGTATTTATCCTGTTTTAGTTGAGCAATTCGGAAGTAATTGGACTGTTTTCTATGAATTATGGGCAGAAATAAATCCTGAAACTGCACAGAAACTTTCTGTCAACGACAGAAGCAAAGTACTTCTAAGAACAACTTCAGGAAATTTTCCTGCAATTTTAATTTACAACCCATCAATTATTCCGGGAAACCTTGATATTCCGTTTGGGTTAGGACATACAAATTTTGGAAATAACTGCGGGTATAATCCTTTGGCTTATTCGGATGATTTATTCGATAGAAAAT
This sequence comes from Bacteroidota bacterium, assembly GCA_021783875.1. Lineage (GTDB taxonomy): Bacteria > Bacteroidota > Ignavibacteria > Ignavibacteriales > Ignavibacteriaceae > FEN-1297. The sequence continues at coordinate 8,488 of JAJXTM010000027.1, read as the reverse complement.
CCGGTAAACCTTCATTCTCTGAAACAATTATAGAGATTGTTTCTGTAGAAAAACAAGGAGAATCATCTCCTTTGGCATTTAACAATTCGACCGACAAAACTAAAGTCGGAAATCAAGACAGGAGAACTTATGCCTAGATATGGAATGGTTATAGACCTAAACAAGTGTAACCAATGCGGAGCCTGTGTAACTGCATGCAAACTTGAAAATAATGTACAGATAGTTTCAAAAGAAAATGCTGATATGGGAAGAGCCATGTATTGGATGAAGATGCTTGATATTAATTATGAAGGATCCTATCCGGAAATCAGACCTACTAATATACCGATGTTATGTCAGCAGTGCGATGAACCTTCATGCACAAAGGTTTGCCCAGTAAGAGCTACATATAAAAGGGATGATGGGATTGTGGCTCAAATTTATCCGCAGTGTATAGGATGCAGATATTGCATGGCAAATTGTCCCTATACTGCAAAAGTATTTAATTGGCTGAAAGACGAGCAGCCAGTTGAAAATGAAAAGTGTTATAATACTGATGTCTCAGTAAGACCGAAAGGAATAGTTGAGAAGTGCACTTTCTGTATACATAGACTTCAGAAGGCAAAAGAAAATGCTAAATCCGAGCACAGAAAATTAGAGGAGGACGATTATATTCCGGCTTGTGCTGAAGTATGCCCGTCTAATGCGATTTATTTCGGGGATTTAGATGATCCAAAAAGTCAGGTCGCGAAATTAGTTCATGATTACAGGAAATTTACATTACAAGAAGAACTCGGAACCAAGCCCAAAGTTTATTATTTGAGTGCTAAATCCGAATGATGATTTTTCAATAAATATAATAAAGGTTTCGAAAATGAATGATCCTCAATATATTGATGAAGATGAAGTTTTATTTAGACCTATATATGAAACAAGCAAAAGCTTTTACATATTAGCCGCAGTCCTTGTGGTTCTGCTTTTGTTTGGTGTATTTATGTACGTACGTCAGCTTGTATACGGTTTAGGAGTGACAGGGATGAATGAACCGGTAAGCTGGGGTTTCTATATAATTACCTTTGTATTCTTTATAGGTATATCACATGCCGGGACATTAATTTCGGCAATTCTTCGTTTATCAAAAGCTGAATGGAGACGTCCAATAACAAGGATGGCAGAAGTAATAACCGGAATTGTTTTAATAATCGGAGGCATTCATCCAATTATTGATCTCGGAAGACCTGACAGAATACTGCATATATTTGAAAGAGGAAGACTTCAATCGCCTCTTCTTTGGGATATGACAAGTATAACTGCGTATTTTACTGCTTCTACAATCTATCTTTACTTACCTTTAATACCAGATATTGCTCTTTTAAGGGACCGTGGAGGTAAGTTCAATAAGCTTTATAGAATACTCTCATGGGGATATCAGGGTACAGAAAAGCAAAAGCATGTACTGGAAAGAGCCATAAATATTCTTATGGTTATGGTTATTCCGATTGCGATTTCGGTACATACAGTAATTTCTTGGATATTTTCTATGACCTTACAGCCCGGATGGCATAGCACAATATTCGGACCTTATTTTGTTGTCGGTGCAATTTTCTCAGGCATAGCAGCTTTAATTATAGTGATGATTGTATTTCGTAAAGTATTTCACTTTGAAGATTACTTAAAGCAAATTCATTTCAATTATCTCGGTACACTTTTATTAGTTATGTCATTGCTTTGGTTTTATTTTACTTTTGCGGAATATCTTACAACTTTTTACGGGCACGAACCAACAGAAATGCGCGTATTCTTATATAAGTTTATAGGAGGATATTATCCATTTTTCTGGCTGATGGTAATATGCAACTTTCTAATTCCGCTTATTTTCTTAACAAATAAAAAACTTAAGACAATACCGGGAATATTAGTCGCATCCATAGCAGTAGTAATAGGAATGTGGTTAGAACGATTGATTATCGTAGTGCCTTCATTAGCTAATCCAAGATTGCCATATCCGACAGGGATGTACATTCCTTCATTAACAGAGGTATCGCTTTTAGTTGCTGCTTCTTCTGCATTTATTCTTGGATTTATGGGATTTTCGAAACTCTTCCCTCTTATTTCGATATGGGAGATTAAGGAAGGTCGTGAAGAAAGTGTTCGAGTTGTATCCGAACGGCTAAATGAATATTTACCTTCAAAAGGGCATATTAGAAAATAAATAGACTGGAGAAATTATGTTCCGTAAAATAAAATCTTTTTTTGGAAAACTTATCTTTATTCAAATTATTTTATTATCTTTTTTATGGATGCTTGCATCAGGGATGACGCTTCTATTGATAAATCTAGTCCATGTTTCCTATGAAGTTAATGATCACCAGTCAGCTTCGATAGTTATAAGTATTCTTGGAATTATAGTATTTTGGATATTAGCAAGTATTTTAACTTATGTTCTTGTTGGTTTATACAAAGGAAGAGATAAGGAGCTTGATAAATGAAAATCAAAATTTTATTTTATGTTTTTTTCATAACAATACTTATTTCCGGATTTATTTTGTCCGGCTTCACCTCTAAAGAAGTGATTAAACAAAACAATTCCAACGGAATTAAATTACCTGATAATCCAATTGAAGGTCGCTTTGTATTTGAACAAAAAGGCTGCATAAACTGCCATGCAATAAATGGGAGCGGCGGTAAAAAAGCAAAGGATCTAGGGGAAAAAGTATTTTTTGGAAATGATTATAATTTAATTGCAGACATGTGGAATCATTCTTCCAAAATGCTTAAACTAATGGAAGAAAATAATATCAGCAAGGAAGAATTTAACGCCAAAGAATTTCGAAGTCTGCGTTTATTCCTATATGACCTAAGATATTTAGGTAAAAACGGAAATATAAAATCAGGTAAAAAATTATTTGTAAAAATGGGGTGCACTCATTGTCATTCTGTCGGCAATGAAAAGACTAATAAAATTAGACTTGATAAGACAGGTATTTATGCATCACCAGTATATCTTGCGCAGACAATGTGGAATCATGCTATAAAAATGCAAACTGTTCAAAAATCTTCGAATATTAAAGTTCCTATTTTTAAGGATGATGAGTTTTCTGATTTATCCTCTTACATAAGAGCGGTAAGTGTCTATAAAAGCAAGAATTTAAAATATATGACTCCGGGTAATCCGGTAATAGGCAAAAAATTATTTTCGGATAAGGGATGTTTTTTCTGTCATAATGAAAAACATATTGGACCAGATCTGACAAAAATCGATTTGAATAAAAGTGTCACTGAAATAGCCGGGATGATGTGGAACCATTCATTAGAGATGGAACCAGCAATGCAGAAATTTAAAATTGCGATGCCTGCTTTTAAGGGAAACGAAATGGCTGATTTAATTTCGTATTTATATTTTAGTAACAAACAACAGGTAAATGGGTCTGCCGATATTGGGAGAAAAATCTTATCAGAAAAAGGATGCATAAATTGTCATGTTTCAGGCAATCCATATAAAGCTGCAGAATCAAAATTAATTGGTCCGTTTAATAGTGAGGATGAATTCTTTAGTGATTTGTGGAATCATTTGCCTTTAATGCAGAAGAATTTATATTTTAAGAATAAATCATTACCAAGATTGTTGCCATCAGATATAAAATCTTTGTATCTTTACTTTAATCGAGAAAGAAAGAAATAGTAATTAGTTCGGACTGAACTGGAAATGTCCGAAAAAAGATAGATTTTTAAGGGTATCATTTAAATTTAGAACAACAGTCGGTATGAGATTTAAATTTAGTCAATCGTACTATTACCTTGTAAATTTATTTTGTTTTTTTATTTTTATATTTAATACTGCCTCGGCAGGAGATATAAAGGGGAAAGTTCACATTAATGGGAAGAAAAGCAGCCAATATGCATTAATATATATAGAACATGTTGACGGTTCATTTCCCCCTCCCAGTAAATCTCCAGTTATGAACCAAAAAGATTTGATGTTCATGCCGATGATTTTACCAATATTAGCCGGTTCAAAGGTAAATTTTTTAAATAACGATAATGTCCTTCACAATGTTTTTACACCGTCTAAATGTGCCGGCAAATTTAATCTCGGTACATGGCCTAAAGGTGAAATTCGTTCACATACATTTAACAAAGCCGGTTGTTTTGTTACAATATTATGTAATGTACACCCTGATATGCAAGCGTGGATAGCGGTTCTTCAAAATCCATATTTTGCTCAAACCGATGACAAAGGAAATTTCGAAATTAAGAATATACCCAATGGAAGATACGAATTAAAAGTATGGTATCCATTTTATAAAAGTAAGTCAATAAATATAATTATTAAAGATTTATCAAATCTTCAAGAAGATATTGTTCTCCAAAAGAAATAGCGCCTAGAATTACTACAAATATAATTTTTATTTAAGAAGAATCATCTTTTTTGTTTCCATGAAATTACCTGCCTGTAAGCGATAAAAATAAATCCCACTCGGTAGTGAAATTCCCTTCTCTGAAGAATTGAAGGACAATTTATATTTACCGGCGGTTTCTTCTTTATTAACTAATGTTTCCAATTCCCTACCAAGAATATCATAAATTTTCAGTGTAACAAAACCGCTTTTGGGAATCTGGTAATTAATAATTGTACTTGGATTAAAAGGATTAGGATAATTCTGATCAAGAGCATAATTTGTTATCCGGCTAGATGAATTTTCTTTAATGCCGGTAACGACTGAAGTATCCGGTACCGGTAATGGCACCGAAGTAAAAACATGGAATTCTCCCGGAGCGAGATTGAGAGAAGTCGAACTAGTAGCACTCAAAGGACTTCCGGTAAAATAATCATACCAAGTACCACTGGTAAATGGGCTGGCAGTATGGCTCACTACATCAAAATTTCCGATTATTGTAACATTCATTGAGTTATCATAAATGTTAATTTGTTTAACTGCAGAAGAAAAATTTATAAGATTAAAACCATTACTTCTGAATGCGGAATATTTTGTTTTTAAATTGATTAATGCCGCTGTGGTTTTAAATAAACCTAATCTTTCAGGATCTGTATAATAATCCCACCTTATAGGTTTATCGCCAAGTCTGCCATTATAATTGATTGAATAATCATATCCGAGTTCCTGGAATTGCCAAAGCATTTTTGGACCCGGAATAGTATAGAAAAACGCATCGCATAACTTTATCCTATTCAATGCAGTACTCAGTTCTTTGATATTATAATTTCCATTTGAATTACCATAAGCAAGGTTTTTATACATCAATCTTTCTTCATCATGGCTTTCCATATACCCGACTAAACCGGGGACAGTCCACCCCCAATTCTGATAGGAAACACCTGAAAAATCCCAAGGAGGATTAGAATAACCCATTGCAGCTTGTTCATAGGGTCCACTCATATTATCCCACACCATCATTCCGTAGGCAGTAACAATCTGTTCTTCATTACCAGCAACAAATTCTTCAAGTATAACATAGGCTTTTGGTTTGACAGCCCAGATTGCGTTGGCAATTCTTTCTTCATTTGCTATCCTTGAAGCGTCATAGCTTTGCCAGGCTGCAGAATTTGTAGGATTATAAGTTTGAGTATAACCTCCGGCTAAATCAAATCTAAATCCATCAGCATGGTATTGAGTAAGCCAAAATTTGGTAGTAGCATCTACAAAATAATGAGTAGCTGCAGATGTATGATTAAAATCATATCCTACATTGTATGGGTGTGTTGGATATTGATTAAACCAAGGATTATTTATAGCAGGTATATTACTATCTGCGTTCCAGTAAAGTCTAACCAGAGGGCATGATCCAAATGCATCATTGAAAGGAATATCAAGAATGACAGCAAGGCTATCCTGATGAGCCATATCAATAAATTTTTTCAAATCATCTTTAGGTCCATAACATTTAGCTGGAGCATCAAAAAAATTCGGATTATATCCCCAACTATCGTTTCCCTCAAAATTCATAATTGGCATAAGTTCAATTGCATTAATTCCAAGTTTTTTGAAATATGACAAAGTATCCGCCAAAGTTTTATAATTGTGGCTTACAAGAAAGTCGCGAATAAGTAGCTCATATATGACTAGGTCAGTTTTTGGAACAGGCACAAAGCTTGTGTCATGCCATTGATAAGGAATTTGATCAGTTTCCAAGACAGAAGCTATTTGAGTAGTTTTGCCCAACGGATATTTTATTAAATTAGGATAAGTACTATCAGGAATATACTGATCGTTATTTGGGTCACTTATTTTTTCCGAATAAGGATCTGCTATTCTAATAGTTCCATCAACTAAATACTGGAATATATATTCCTTTTGAGGAGTCAGATTATCTATCTCAATCCACCAGCGAGTACTATCAGGAGTTAGTTTCATAAAATAACTGGAATCAACAACCCAATTATTAAAATCACCGATCACATAGACATTCTTTTTGTATGGTGCATAAAGAGATAAAACAACTGAGGAGTTGCTTATATAATTTATTCCATCAATTATCCCATTAGGTTCTGATTGAATTGTTACATTTGGGTTAACGACAAAGTAGCTTGAATCAGCTTTTGCAAATCCGCTTGAATCCGTTGCAATTGCTTTAATCCAAGTATCTCCATAAGAAGCAGCTTTTATTTTAAAAGTAGTATCACTTTTTGAAGTATTTGCAATAAGAGAATTATTAATAAAAATTGAAACGGATTTTGCGTTAGCTGTTGATACTTCAATTCCGACACTATCATTTAAGTTTGCAAAATATGGTGCTACCGGGGAAACTACTTTTACATTTAATCCGCTTGTAAATAGCGAGTCAAAAATATCCGGATTTGTTTGTTTTGTTGCATCCGAACTTCTAAATACAAAATCTAAAGCAGTAATATGTTCAGAGGTATCCTGAATTCCGTAAAACTGTCTTGGTTTTCCGATAATAAGTTGATACAAATTAGTTCCGAGTCTAGTCAAAGCCGGTTGAGTTGAATTAACTCCCCAAGTTCCTATTACATAGCGCCATTTATTAATATTTGTAGTAACACCTGTATGGGCATAAATTGTTCCAGTATAATTCAAAAGTGCTTGCGCCCCGGGTTGGGTAGCGTCGAAATAAACAATTATCGAATCACTTTCAGTAGGTAATTGCGGAATTGTTTTTACGATTTGCGCAAAAGTATTGTTTATCAAAAATATTGAAAGTATAAAAATTGGAAGTTTTATTTTCATAATGTCCTTAAATAAAAAATTATTTCATATCATTGAAACTTGGTTTGCCCGCATTGACCCAGGCTGTGTAAACCAATGAAGCAAAATCTTCGGCGGCATGATCGAATTGAATTTCTGTAATGTAACCTGTTCTAAACCACATTAATTTGTAGTATTCATCACTGCTTCTTGAACCGCAATAATTGAAAGCAAAATTATCCGCATCAAATAAAATTCCGCATACTGAATTTGAATTAGATATATAATGAAAAATAAAGTCTAGAGGATCCTTTATATAGGGTGCGGGTAGAGGCTGGAAGCAATTTTCAAGCTGATTTAAATGTTCATCAACCATTGTTATTTCATAACGAAAATGAACACCTTTTTGGTCGGTAAGTTGTCCGTTATAATTCATGACAGTGTGCATAGGCTGATGCCCATCGGCGACATAGTGCCCCAAATCAGCAGCCAATTTAAGAGCTTCTACTTTATTGTGATTTTTGAAAGCAGCGATCAATTCATTATAAGTATTTAGAGTAGCCCAAGGCAATATGCCGATTTTAATGACTTCATTTTTACCATATTCGGTTATAAGCGAATCTTCATTTTCAATCATATTCCCGCTTTGAAATTCGTTATAGTAATCAATATCAATAAAATGTTTTGGAGGTTCAGATTTATCTTTTTCTTTTCTATAATCAGGATCAGGAGCATGTTCGCTCAAATAATCCCCCCAAATTTCGAACGATTTCATAGCCGGAGGAAAAAATTCCACAGCTTTTTTATTTATAAGCTTATGACCTTTATCTCCCCATGCAAAAATTGGTTGGGCACATAATGCTAATAGTGAAACTATCGAAAGGGAAAAAATAAATCGATTTTTTATATTTATATTCATAATAATATTCTTACTTAACTCAAAGATAATCAGATAATAATTTCAGTAAAAATGACTCTAAATAAAACTACCCAAATAGAGTGTTTTTATAAAGGATAAAAATTCTAACTGAATTAAATATTTAATAAATTTGTAATACTAAAATTCTTGTTCAACAAATAAAAGGTTATTTATGCAGACCAAAGACTTCATAGAAATAGAAGAAAAATTTGGCGCTCACAATTATCATCCATTAGATGTAGTAATAAATAAAGCCAAAGGGGTTTGGGTTTATGATGTAGAAGGTAAAAAATATTTGGACTGTCTGGCTGCATATTCCGCAGTAAATCAAGGGCATTGCCACCCCCGGATTTTAAATGCTTTAAAGGAGCAAGCCGAAAAAGTTACCTTAACTTCCCGAGCTTTCAGGAACGATCAATTACCC
>JAJXTM010000289.1 GCA_021783875.1 Bacteroidota bacterium | reverse complement strand
TTACTGGACTTTGTTTTTTTTCACTCCTGCATTAACAATGAAAATGCTTGCTGAAGAAAATAAAACAGGTACAATAGAATTATTATTAACTAAATCAATTACTGACTGGCAAGTATTATTGGGAAAGTTTTTAGCATGTTTTTTATTAATTGGGGTAGCAATCGGACTGACTTTTCCCTATTATTTTAGTGTTTGGTATATGGGTCCGGTAGATCATGGAGCAGTTTTGTGCGGATATTTAGGTTTGTTATTAATGAGTACAACTTATATAAGTATTGGTTTATTCGCTTCAAGTATAACCAATAACCAAATTGTAGCTTTCCTACTTTCATTATTTATAGGGCTTTTCTTTTTAATAATTTTTAGCGTTTTATCATCAAGTTTTACTGGTTTTACTGGTGAATTATTTGACTATTTAAGTTTGCAATCTCATTTTGATTCTATTTCAAGAGGGGTGATTGATTCTAAAGACATTATCTATTTTTTAAGTATTTCCTTTTTCGGGTTAATTTTAGCTGAAACAGCTTTAGCAAAAAGAAATATTGTAGATTAAATTTATGCTTACAAAAAAAAAGATTATAACTTCACTAATATTAATATTCGGTATTCTATTACTTATTAATATTCTTGCAGATCGTTTTTTCATAAGATTAGATTTTACTTCTGGACATCAATATACATTAAGCAGCACAACCAAAAATATACTTAATACATTGACGGCACCAGTAACAGTAACGGCTTATTTTTCAGAAAATCTTCCTCCTGATATAGAGCAAGTTAGGAAAGACTTTTTGGATATGCTTGTTGAATATGCAAGTGCTAGCGATGGAAAAGTCGTTTATCAATTTATAAACCCCAATAAAGATCAGGAATCTGAAGAGAAAGCACAACAAGCTGGGATTCAACCTCTAGTTATAAATGTAAGAGACCGCGATCAAATGAAACAACAAAGAGCTTACCTTGGAGCTGTTCTTCAATACGGCAATAAAACTGAGGAAATTCCATTTATACAACCCGGCTCTGCAATGGAATATTCTCTTTCTTCTACAATAAAAAAATTGACCTTAAAAGAGAAGACGAAAATTGCTTTTTTGCAAGGGAACGGAGAACCTCCTATTTCAAGCATGCAGCAATTAAATGATCAGCTTTCGATTATGTATAATATTAATCAGATAACTTTGTCTGACACAACTAAAATTCCTTCTTATTATAAAACCCTTATAATAATTGCACCTACGGATACAATATCTCCAACGTACTTAAAGCAACTTGATAATTTTTTATCAAACGGAGGAAGAATTCTTTTTGCAATTAACACTGTGAGGGGTAATTTATCAAATGCTACGGGTGAATCGCTGCATACTGGGTTAGGCGATTGGTTAAAATCCAAGGGAATTGATATTCAAAATAGTTTTGTAGTAGATGCAAATTGCGGAAGTGTAATGATTAGACAGCAGCAAGGAATATTTGTTATGAACACTCCTGTTAAATTTCCTTATTTACCAATAATTACAAATTTCGCTGATCATCCGATTACAAAAGGGATTACATCTGTAATGATGCCATTCGTCAGCCCTGTAAAATTCAACAACTTGAATAAAGACGTACATTATACAACTTTAGCAAGCTCATCAGATAAATCCGGAGTTCAAACTCCACCAGTTTATTTTAATGTTTCAAAACAATGGGATAAAAATGATTTCCCTCTTTCATCTATTCCTATTGCTGTTGCAGCAGAAGGAAAAATAGTCGGCGATACTTATTCAAAGATAGTTGTTTTTGGTAACGGAGATTTTGCTGTAAACGGTACCGGACAGGAGGCACAACAATTATCAAAAGATAACGTAAATCTGATGGCAAATTCGATAGATTGGCTTTCGGATGATACTGGATTGATTGACTTAAGGACAAAAGAAGTGACTTCAAGACCATTGAATGCTAATCTAAGCGACAGCACTAAAACTTTAATAAAATATTTGAATTTTCTGTTGCCTTTGTTGATGATTATAGGATTCGGAATTATCCGTTACAATAAAAGAAAGCTACTTCGAATAAAATGGTTGAATGAAAAATATGTTCGCTAAGTTCTCAACAAAATCGCTAATAATTGCATTCATAATACTTCTGGGTACAGTTATTGGATTTATAATTAGGGATTCACTGAATGGAGACAGAAATTTCCCTAAAAGTATAATTTCTATTGACACATCAAAGGTGACTTCGATTGAATTTTATCCAAAAATTACAAACCATAAAGCAGTTAAAATATTTAAAAGAGGAAACTCATGGATTGTTTCACTGGGAAATAATCGCATTGCATCTGTCCCCATTTCTAAAGTTCAGGAAATCTTATCTCAAATTTTATCTATAAGACCTGAGAGTGTTGCCTCTACGGATATAGCTGAATGGAAAGAATTTCAAGTGGATACATCCGGAACATTGGTCAATATTTATGAAGGTTCCAATAACACTTTAAGCTTTGTAATTGGAAAATTCATTTATAGACAACCTCAAAGAATGTCAAGTTACATAAGGGTCAAAGGCGATAAAAATGTTTATATTACGAATGGTTTTCTTGATTTAACTTTTAATCATCCCGTAGATTATTTCAGAGACAATACTATAATTAATGATGATTATGAAAATTGGAACAAGCTGACTTTTACTTATCCAGCAGACAGCTCATTCCAGCTTGTTAGAAAAGATAATTTATGGTCCATAAATGGAAAACCTGCCGATTCTGTCTCAACAATTAAATATCTGCAATCAATTTCAAACCTATCTCAATATTTTTATTTAGACAATCTGACTAGTAAGCAATTAGATAAAGCAAAATATGTTTTGACCATTCAATCTAGTGCATTAGGTATTATAAATGTTTTTGCATACGGCGATAAAAATAACTTAATTATTAACTCTTCTCAAAATTCATCTTCCTATTTTGATGGGAACAAAGAAAATCTCTGGCAAAAAATATTTATTGGCAGCAAAAACTTAATAGCAAGTCATAAAAAAAGATAATTATTTTTGTTTGAATAGTTTATTCCATCCACTCTTATGAATAAGTTATCAAAATTCCTTTAAATTTTATTCTTATAAGTGCTACATTATGGGATTTTTAATCATAAATATTATTATTTTGATTTCAACAATTTATTAATTATTAAAAGACTTACATGAAATTTGCTAAAAGATTAGATAGACTTCCACCATACCTTTTTGCTGAATTAAATGCAATAAAATTAAAGAAGCGGCAGCAAGGAGTTGATATAATTGATCTGGGAATGGGAAATCCGGATCAACCTACACCAGGATTTATTATTGACAAGCTAAAGCAGGCTGTGGATGATCCTAAAACTCACAGGTATTCAAGGTCTCAGGGAATTTCCGGGATTTTGAAGGCAATTTCAAGAAAATATAAGCGGGATTTTGATGTCAATATTGACCCAGAAACTGAGGCAGTGGCAACTATTGGCAGCAAAGAAGGGCTTGCACATCTTTGTCTTGCAACTCTAGATTCAGGAGATGTCGTACTTGTGCCTAATCCAACCTACCCAATTCACATTTACGGGGTAATTGCAGCCGGAGCAAATGTTATATCTATTCCGTTAAGTAAGGAAAATAACTTTATCCCTGATATTTCTTTAATTACTCGAGATATGTGGCCTCAGCCAAAAATGCTGATCCTTAATTTTCCTGCTAATCCTACAACTGCAGTCGTTGATCTTGATTACTTAAA
>JAJXTM010000288.1 GCA_021783875.1 Bacteroidota bacterium | reverse complement strand
CTTTAATCGAGGGGGCAAAACTTATTGGCAGGCTCCCTGAAACTGTTGCTATTAATCCTCAGCTTAATATAGAAGCAGCTGCAGCTCTATTAAACAGTATCGCTGATAGTATGAAAATTAATAGGGCGAATTTAAATAATTGGAAATCTGTTGTAGAGGAATATTCAGGAATTCCGCAAAAGGATATTCGCCCTTTCTTCTCTTTCGATGTTTTCAAAGTGTTATTTGAGGGGACTAATATTAAGGGAATCAATATTAAAGTTAATTCTCAAATCGATATGAGTCAATTCCCAGGTAAAGTCAATCCGGCAAATAAATCGAAGAATATTCAGTCTATTCAATATCAGCATTCAATTGATTATCCTTCTGCCGATTGGGATCCCAGCCCGAATTTTAATGCAGATGCAATTACTCCGCTATTTCTAGTGGTGCATGATACTGAATGTAATTTTGCTGTTGCACTTTCCACTTTAACTGATCCCAATAATAACGGTAATCCTGTAAGTTCTCATTATTTGATAAGAAGTTCTGATGGCTATATTATTCAATTAGTGAGGGAGCATGATAGAGCTTGGCATGTAGGCTGCTGGAATCCATATATGATCGGGGTTGAACATGAAGGATACGTAAATGACTCTTCTTCCTTTACAGATACTATGTATAAAGCTTCTGCAAATTTATATAGACATTTAATTGAGACATGGGGAATCCCCTTAGACAGCAATCATGTTATTGGTCATGATGAGCATTTATACGCTTGGTGGAGGAATTATATTAATAAGAATTATTCCTACATTGATCCTACCTGTAATACTCATACAGATCCGGGTCAATATTGGAATTGGAATAAATTCTTCTCTTTGATCAGCAGCGATGCTACTGTCCCTAATGTTGCCTCATTTAATCCATCAAATAGTACCGACAGCGTATGGTCTAATTCCCAAGTGACAATAAATTTTAATATGGCTATGAACCAAGTCTCTACGCAAAATTCATTCTCAATTTCTCCGTCAGTTAAAGGCAGCTTTGCATGGCAAAATTATAGCCATACAATGATATTCACTCCGGCTGGACAATTGCCTTACTCTACTACTTATTCAATCAGCCTAAATCATAATGCCTCAAGCATTCTCGGTGTCCCCTTGAATGATTCTCTCAGTTTTAAGTTTAGTACGAAACCTTTTATACAACTCAATGTATCCAAAACTTATCCCGCTGAATATGAGAACCAAATTAGTTCAAGTGTAAAATTTATTATTAGATTTAATACTCCGATTATATACGGAAGTCTAGGAGGAAGAGTTTTATTAGAAGATTCTTCAGGTAATAAACTAGCAATAAAAAATCCAGTTTATAGTATAATTCAAAATGAAGGAGTACTTTCTTTTTCTCCGTCTAATAATTTATCTGATAATTCAAAATATAATGTCATTCTAAAAGCCGGTATTCAAAGCATCACTGGCTCGACTCTTTTAAATGATACAGCTATTAGCTTTAATACAGGTAAAAGTAATTTTGTTAAAGGAACTGAAATTGATAATTTCGAATCAATAAATAATTGGCAGCAGCCCGAATATAGCGGAAGTACTATTGGGGTTGATACTTCTAAAACAAAATTTGATATAGCATATGGCACTTATATTGATGGATATAGCTCAGGGAGAATATCATATTTATTTAATGATTCCACCGGCGGCATTTGCCGCGTTTATGATGCTGATAATCCTGGAATTGGTTCAGATAGAAATGATGATTTCGGAATGTGGGTGTTCGGAGATGCATCCGACAACTATCTTGAATATTGGTTCTTCATTAATTCAAATCAAAATGTTGTAGTTAGGGCTGATACCCTTAATTGGACTGGCTGGAAATATGTTGAAATACCATTGAATAAAATTAACGGAAACGGAGATATACTATTTCAAAGCGTTGTCATTGTCCGGAATAATACAGGTATAGATAGCGGTATGATATATATAGATGAAGCACAATACCGAAACCCGTCTTTTAATAACGTGAACTTAAATCAGCCAATTGCTAATATTAATTTTACTCTGTACCAAAATTACCCTAACCCTTTTAACCCTTCAACAACCATTCGCTATAGTGTGCCTTCAAGTGAAGGATTGAATTTTAATTCTCAACTCCAAACTAAATTAATTGTATATGATATTTTAGGCCTTTAATTATATGTGCTGGTAAATGAAAAAAAATCACCCGGAAATTATTCTGTCTCTTTTAATGCAGAAAATCTGCCTAGCGGCGTATATTTTTATAGATTAAATGTGGAATCATTTAATGACAAACTATTATTTACTACTAGCAAAAAAATGATTTTGCTTAAATGAATTTTTCCAAATTATATAAAAATTAAATAAATTCATAATTAAAAATTAATATGTCTCCTTGACATTATTAAAATTATATTTTAAGTTCACTGCCACATAAAATAATGATTACTCAATAGGAGTTTTAAAGTATGAGGAATTCGTTACTAAGTTTTTTACTTACATTGTTCACATTAACCAACCTTACTTTAGCTGCATCGGGAAAAATTTCCGGTGTAATCAGGGATTCTAAAACCAAAGAAGCATTGATCGGAGCTACTGTCCTAATCGAAGGAACTTCATTAGGGGCTGCAACAAATGTTGATGGATATTACTACATCATTAATGTCTCCCCGGGCACTTATAAGTTAAAAGTATCAATGATTGGTTATGCAACTTCTGTTATCGAAAATGTAAGAGTCAATATTGATCAAACTACCAATATAGATGTTAACCTTGAGGAAAAATCAATCCAAGGTCAGGAAATTGTAGTTATTGCTAAAACACCGATTGTTCAAAAAGATGTAGCCGCAAGTACTGTTACCCTTGACGAAAAAGAAATAGCAAAACTTCCAGTTGCTAGCGTTTCTGACGTTGTTGGACTTCAAGCTGGAATTCAGCCTGGTTTGATTATAAGAGGGGGAAGTATTGACCAGACGGGATTTATGATAAATGGTGTTATGATGAGAAATGAAAGAGATAACACCCCATTTACAGGTATAAGTTATACATCTATTTCTCAGATACAAGTCCAGACGGGTGGTTTCTCAGCAGAATATGGAAATATTAGATCCGGCTTAGTCAATATTGTTACGGATGAAGGCTCTAAGAATAAATATACTTTCAGAATGATTACCGAAGGGAGCGCTGCCAATCCAAAACATTTTGGAATCTCCCCTAATGATCCTATGTCTTATTGGATTCGACCTTATGTCGATGGTCCGGTTGCAATGTACGGTACTAATGCTATAAACCCGGCTACGGGTAAACCTTATTGGGATGCTAATACCCAATTACAATATCCTCAGTTTGCCGGCTGGATAGCTGTTACTAATCAATTATTAAAAACTTCTACCGATCCATCAAAAATACTGACTCCTCAAGCTGCTCAGCAATTATTCCTTTGGCAGCACCGAAAAGATTTAAATATTGTTAACCCTGATTATGTATTTGATGCTTCTTTCGGAGGTCCGGTTCCTTTTGTTAGTGATCAATTGGGAAATTTAAGATTTTTAGCTTCTTATAGAACAACTCAAACTGAATATGTCGTTCCTCTTGCTACTCCTGGCGAAAATGATTATACCGGTCAATTAAAAGTTACCTCAGACCTTGGCGAAGGTAAGAAACTTATGCTCCAGGGAATGATTGCTCAGATTTCCGGAACTAATAATAATAATTCAGGTTTACCCGGATATTTTACAGGCCCTAATTCT
>JAJXTM010000287.1 GCA_021783875.1 Bacteroidota bacterium | reverse complement strand
GATATTTATTCAAACGACGGGCAAACTATTTATGCATCTGGGGGAGATTACACGAATTATAGCGGAGTGTTATTAAAGGGAAATAGTAATGGCTTCCAAATATTGAAGGAAGGAGAACATATAAATGCAGATCAAATATTTAATCCCTACTTTGCTGGAGTAGCTGCAACAGCATGGGCTAGCGAAACAAATCAAGTTTATTTTGGAGGTGAGTTTTTATATAGATTTGCTTATAGTAAAATGGATTATGTTAAATCTTTACCTGGGAATTATCTAGGAGGAAATAGTAATGCAAAAAATTGGGGAGTTATTAATCGAATTAGAGGGTTAGCTGATAACGATATTGTTATAATTGGAGAAAGAAATACAATATTGCATTTCAACGGAGTACGCTGGCAGCAATTAGGAATGCCTTATGATCCGAACAGCCATTATGATTGGTTATCAATTTCTATGAAAAGCAATATTGCAGTAGCTGTGGGTTTTATGGATATGAATGCGGTGATAATGGTGTTAAAAAGAGAATAATAGGAGGCATAAAGCTTAAAAAAGTTATTATTAATCCCCCGTGCTGGTGACACAGGGGTATGAAAGCAAATATTACTTGAAATTTCGATCATCTATACGTATCTTTGTGCAAAAATTTATACGTAAAATAGGTGCGGAAATGGATACAAAACTAACGCTAAAATTAAATAAAAGATCAATTGAGCGGGCTAAAAAGTATGCTAAAAAGAATAAACAAAGTCTCTCCTCGATGGTTGAGAACTATTTCAATATGATATCGGATAAAGATCCGGTAAATGATTTAGAAATATCTCAAAATGTTCTCGAATTATCCGGGATTATTAAATTGTCGGGAAATTTCAATCTGAAACAGATGTACGGCAAACATCTTGAGGATAAATATACCAAGTGATTAAAGTATTTGTTGATTCTGATATTATTTTGGACCTACTTGCCCAAAGAGAACCATATTTCGAGCATGCTGCAATATTATTTACTTTAATCGATCAACAAAAAATTAAAGCTTATACATCACCTCTAATTTTTGCAAACTTGCACTATCTTCTCAAAAAGTTAACCTCAAATACAGCCGCATTAAAAAGTTTGAGAAAGTTGAAAACACTAATAAATATTTTACCGGTTGATGAAAGAATAATTGAACAAGCCTTAAATTCAGAATTCAGCGACTTTGAAGATGCAATTCAATATTTCACGGCTGTCGACAACGGAATTGATCATTTATTAACTAGAAATAAAGTTGATTACAAAAAGAGTAAAATAGCAATTTCAACTTCAGAAGAATTTCTTAAAACATGGTATTCTAAGAAAAACAATTGATTGCCATATAACCTCTTCATAAAACACAAACTCAAGCAATTTTAAGTTCAAATTATATTTGTAAAGAATATTTAACATCTGTTAAAAATATTTAACAATAGTCTTTATGATACTCATAATACTTTTAATGAAATCTTCTCAACTCCATCCGGTTTTGCTGTTCTGCGTGAAATTGAAATATCCTCCCTTTTGCAGACAAATTGTAACTTTTCCCTTGAAGCATAACAGAATGGGATTAAAATTTTTACTACAAGTGCAAAAACAAGGTGATCGTATAAGGTTTCCGGCGCTTCTCTACCGTGAAAAGTATTTATTTTTTGTGAAAAGTATTTATTTGCCATATTCTTTTCCATAATATCTTTGCACTAATATATGAAAAACAGGTAAAAACTGTGAAAAAGGGGTGATCAATTACATTGATGATGAAAAATCGGTTTTAATATTAATGCGATTAATCGGTTCGTTTATTCTTACTCTTTTCTTTCCGGAGATTTTGTGGAAACGAAAAAATTAATTTTGCTTAAATAAGAAAATGCCTAACCAGCTTCTCAATTCGGCATCGCTGTTCGGGGCGGACGGGTGAAAAGACCCGTTATATGATAATAATTATTTGATAAAAATAATGCTATAGACTATATTTGGTCTAAAAAAAGGCTATAATATGAAATTAAGCGAATCAGTAAAATCAATTAGTTATCTAAAAGCCAATGCTGCTAATTTGATTGAGAAAATCAATAAAGAGCAAAAAACTTTTATTATTACTCAAAATGGTGAAGCAAAGGTAATTGTCCAAGACATAAAAGTTTATGAAAAAACTCAAGAAACAATGGCTATGCTTAAATTACTTGCGATGACCCGAGATAAGAATAAAGTAGCGAAAGGAATTCAAGAAACATTTTCAGATCTTCGCAATGAATTGAAATCTATTCAATGACTATGAAATATAAAGTTATAATTGATCCTCAAGCTAAGTTAGATCTCAAAGAAATATTAATTTATGCTGCAATGAATGACGGTGTTCAATCAGCCAATAGACTTTTAGATGCTTTAGAAGGAACTTGCTATAAGCTTGAGAAATTCCCGGAGAGAGGACACGTTCCGCCTGAATTGAGATCAACAGGAATTAAAAATTATTTAGAGATTCTTTATAAACCTTACCGTATTATCTACGAAATTGAAAACAACTTAATTTATATACATTCAGTAATTGATGGCAGAAGAAATATTCAAGAAATCTTGAGCAATAGATTCTTAAGATAAAGACACCATATAATAATGTATTCAATCCTTTTCTTGTTTCAAGAAATGAGAAGATAATATGAAAAAAATGAAATTTTTTCAATATAATTATATTTTAATCTTGATCCTTATATTCCTCTTTTCATTAGAAAGCTGCAAAAGTCCTACTGCTCCAAACAATAAAAATTTGACTTTAACAATATCTGATGTCTCCTGCACCGAAGCCTGGATTACCTTAAGTTCGAACAATGT
Source organism: Bacteroidota bacterium (assembly GCA_021783875.1). Lineage (GTDB taxonomy): Bacteria > Bacteroidota > Ignavibacteria > Ignavibacteriales > Ignavibacteriaceae > FEN-1297. The sequence continues at coordinate 939 of JAJXTM010000287.1, read as the reverse complement.
ACCTTTACCAGCAAACATATTAATTAAGAAAAACGGAAATGAATTTCTTAACATTAATCTTGTAAATAAAGATACCGCTCTTTATGACAGCACTCTTTTGCCTAATCAAACATATTCATATCAGGCTGTATACAACAATGGATTTAATTTAGGGATGAGCGAGGTTGTTTCAGCTAAAACAATGGATACCACAAGTAATAATTATTCATGGCAGCTATATACTTTAGGAAATGAACTAGGCGCAAGTAGTACGCTTTATGATGTTGCAATAATAAACGATACATCAATTTGGGCTGTAGGCGAAATAAATATTCAAGATTCAATAGGGATGTTTAATGCCGTTCATTGGGATGGGAAAAATTGGAACTTGCAAAGAATAGAATATTATACAGTATGTGGACAAACTAATAGAACTCAATATCCTGCAAGATCAATATTAGCTTATAATGAAAACGAAATATGGATTGCTGTTTATGGTGATCAGATAGCAGAGATTGAAAATGGTATCCAAACCAAAACAATGTGTGTCCCATGGTCATTTGTTATTAATAAAATATGGGGCATGAACACTAATGAATTTTATTTGGTGGGAAACTCCGGAAACATTATTCACTATCAAACTGGAAATTGGCAAAAGATAGAAAGTGGTACAACTCAGGATTTATATGATATTTACTCAAATGACGGGCAAACTATTTATGCATCTGGGGGCAATTTTCAAAATTACAGCGGAATATTATTAAGAGGAAATAATAATGGTTTTCAAATTTTAGAAGAAGGTGAAAATATAGGTGACCCAAACTTGTTGTTTGATCCCTACTTCGATGGAATTGCAAAAACAGTTTGGTCAAGTAATACAGGATCTCTTTACTTTGGAGGTAATGAACTATATATCTATAAAAATGGAACAATAAGCGAAGATAAAACGCTTGCCGGCAA
>JAJXTM010000026.1 GCA_021783875.1 Bacteroidota bacterium | reverse complement strand
ACCGGTTTTGATACATGGGCACCGGCAGCATGGTGCAGTAAATACAGCAGTGATAATTTCTATGTAATTCCTTATAGTACATCATCTAGCCAATATATCAGCAGAATAAATCGGGCATTATTGTTAAAAATAGGTTGGACATTTTTTACTGATGCTGGTGGATCGAATCCATATAATACATTACCGACATATTTCGAAGATTATTGCAATTACATTATTACCGGAAAAGTTGTTACTAATATTAACCATAATAAGATTAATATTGACGGTAATTTTAATGACTGGCAGGGAATTAGTTCGCTAAATACTTCAGCTGACACATTGGATTCAACTTATTCCCGAGATCCTAATGCAAACTTTACAAATGTTTGGGCAACTAATGATTCGACTAATTTATATATAAGTTATCAAGTTGCGGGAACTATTTCCTCCACTAACTATTATCATATATTCATTGATACTGACGGAGATTCTAGCGGTAAAACGGGCTATATTTATAATGACAGCGCTTCGATCGGTGCAGAATATATGATTGAAAATAGCAGTTTATATTCATATAGCGGTACCGGGGGATCTAATTGGTCATGGTCTTCTGCTTCCGGCATGCAAGAAGCCGTAAGCGGAGGCAGATCAGAATTAAGCATCCCTTTAAAGACTCTGTATCCAAAAGGATTAAAAAATACTGTAAAACTTATTTTTCAAACAAACCTAGTTGCATCTCCATATTCACTAATGGACATTGCTCCAAATAATTACAAAACTCAAAGTTATACCTACCAAATAACCAGTATAACGGATGTAAAACAAAACCAAAACAAAAATTTTTCTTATTATTTAAGTCAAAATTATCCAAATCCATTTAATCCGAGTACAATTATCAGCTATCAATTACCGGTTAGCAGTAAGGTTGTATTGAAAATTTATGACATGCTTGGAAGGGAAATTGAGACATTGGTAAACAAAGAACAACCGGCAGGGAAATATTCTGTTTCTTTTAATTCTGCTTCAAAAGGGAATTCATTAGCTAGCGGAGTTTATTTATATAGACTTCAGGCGGGCAGCTCTGTTGAAACTAAAAAAATGGTATTAATAAAATAAAAAGTTTTCGGATTAATTATCAACCTTATAATTTAATTGGTTAAGGAGAAGAATATGCATCGAATTTTTTCTGTTTTAGGAATTTTATTTTTAATAATAATATTCAATTATAAAAGTACGCTTGCATCAAATTCAAATGTAGAAGGATACGTTAAAGATTCAAAAACAGGCGAAGCACTCTTGGGCGCAAATGTAATGCTTGCTGGAACAAGTATGGGCACTGCAACAGATATGAATGGAAAATATCACATTGTGAATGTTCTGCCTGGAGTTTATACAATACGTGCTACATATATTGGATACAAAACACAAAATATAAAAATAATAATTAAACAAGGCGAAAGCTTAAAGCAAGATTTTAAATTAGATCCGGTAGGTATAAAGGGTAAAGCGATAGTTATAACAGCCCAGGCAACTGGTCAATCTCAAGCAATAAATCAGCAATTATCATCAGACCAAATTATTAATGTTGTTTCTGCTGCAAAGATCCAAGAACTTCCGGATGCAAATGCTGCCGAATCAGTCGGTAGGTTGCCGGGTATTTCTGTTCTAAGAAACGGGGGAGAAGGTACGGAAGTTGTTATCCGGGGACTTCAACCCAAGTACAATCAAATATTGATTGATGGAATACAAATGGCATCTTCTAACCCAAATGACAGAAGCACGGACCTAAGTATGATATCTTCAAATATGTTGGAGGGTATACAGGTATCCAAAACTGTAACCCCGGATATGGATGCTGATGTTATAGGCGGAACGGTTAACTTTGAATTAAGAGAAGCAAAAGTGGCAGTGCCCGGAGTTCCAAAGTTTGGACTGCTTGTGCAAGGAGGTTATAATAATCTTGCGGATGCTTATAATAGACTTAACAACTATAAATATGTCGGAAGCGCCGAAGATAGATTTTTAAATGACAAATTAGGAGTTTTTGCTCAAATTGATATTGAGAGAAAAAACCTCTCTTCGAATGAATTGGGCGCTAGCTATAATCATCTGGGAAACAGCTTGACTCAATATATTACAACAGGTCTAAATCTATACGATATTTCCAGAGATATCCAACGAAATAACGGGGCATTAGTAATAGATTACAAATTGCCTGAAGGAAAAATTAAGCTTAGTAATTTTGCAAGTACGGGAAGTTCTTATAACCCAAGCCGCCAAGAAACATTTGATATAACGAATAACGCTCATTATTATGGTCTATCAACTACATCCGGAGTGTCAACTACTATTTCTAATAGCCTTGAATATCAACAGCAGCTGCCTATTTTCCAGATGGATGCAAAGTTTTCTCATACTTATTCAGAGACAAAAGACCCAAATGACTGGTCGGTAAATTTCCTTCAGCAATCAGCAGGATTAGGACAGTTTACTAACGTGGCTAATGTGAATCCACAGACAATTCCTGGTGCATCCAATTATAATTTTGCTGCGACTTACTTAAATGAGCTTACAAACAGCAACTATTTCTCCAGAGAACGGGCATTAACCGGATCATTAGATTTCAAGACAAATATTAATTTTTCGGATTTAGTCAGCGCTGAAATAAAATTTGGAGGTAAGTACCGCTATCAGACAAGGTCATATAATTATGATTTATATGATGGAGGCGGTCTTAATTATGGTGGTGCAGGGTATGTGGATAATCTGATTATAAATTATTTTTCATTACCGCAAACATTAAAATATAATATTCCGATTCATTTTTTTACGGATCCAAATTTTAGTTTTGGTAAATTTCTTAACGGTAACTATTCAATGGCTGAGCCATTAAATGTTGCAATGCTCTCACAGCTGGTTAGTTATCTAAGGAATAATGTTCAAGGAATTATTGCTAATAATGGCTCTCAAGCCTTCGGACATGATAATTTTAATTCAACAACAAATAACTATTCCGGGCATGAGAATCAATCTGCCCTTTATTTGATGACTATTGTTAAAGTTGGTCCGCAAATTACTTTAATTCCTGGCGTTCGATATCAGGATCTTCAAACTACATATTCAGGAATACGTGGAATAGAAAGTCGTAATTCATTTAACTCATACTCTAACTATGATACAACTGCGAATCAAGATCATGGATACTGGCTCCCTGATGTATCTTTAAGATATAAACCACTTTCCTGGTTTGACATCCGCCTTTCATATACTAACACCTTAGCTTATCCGGACTATAATGCTATCATACCCAGAATTGATTTAGGCAACGGCACTATTGCCTGGAATAATTACAAATTAGTACCATCGCGTTCAAAAAATTATGATGTGTATTTTTCTTTTTATGATAATACACTCGGTTTGTTAACTGCCGGTGGTTTTTTGAAACAAATTGACAACCTAATATATCCCTGGACTTCCTATGTGTCCGGGGCTAACGCAATTCAGTATTTGCCATATAGTCTTTTAGGGACATATCAGGCTTCGGGTACTTATACTTTAAGCACATATGTTAATGACTCTTACATGATTAACAATTATGGACTTGAGATAGATTGGCAGACACATTTTTGGTATTTGCCGGGACCATTGGCAGGTTTAGTGTTTAGCGCTAACTATACACATATTTTTTCAAAAGCTCAATATCCATTAGTAAAAATAGTTTCTACGGGGCGTTCGATAAGTTATGTTGATACTTCCTTTACTGACAGGCTTTTAGATCAGCCAAATAATATTGTAAATCTATCACTAGGTTTTGATTATTTAGACTTTTCAGTCCGAGTCTCTATGCTTTATCAGGCTGATATATTTACCGGACCAAGTCCATGGCCGCAATTGAGAACTCATACGTCATCCTATACACGTTGGGATCTTTCCGCTAAACAGGAATTACCCTGGTTTGGTCTTCAAATTTATGGAGATATGAATAACATAAACGGGGCAAATGATATTAGTGTAATTCAGGGCGCTGATGTACCAGTTTCTGAACAAGATTACGGTATGACTGCTGATATAGGCCTACGTTGGAACTTAAATTAATTAATATCGGTAACATTATTAAATATTAAAATGGTGAAAGGAGGCAGATAAATAAAATTCTACCGGCAGATAGACGCCTAAAAAGAAGTTCTATCAATTTTAGTACTGTTTCAAATTATTAAAATAAACTCTAATTGAAAGGAGTCATTTTCATGAAAACAATATTCACCACAGCAATCATGATTGCAATGGTAGTATTTTTTACTATACCAAGCAAAACATTAGCCATCGGAAACGATACGCTTCTTGTTTATGCTAACGGGCCTAGCCTGGATGTGATAATCAATGGTGATACGACTGCAAACGGGATGCAAGCTCATAGCGTTTATAAACTAGCCACTTTGGATACTACATATTTATTCCTTGGACCGGTAACGGTTAAATCTAATCTTACAGTTCTTGGGGTCTTAGGAGCAAATGGTAGACCACCGTGTATACAGTCAGGTGTTCTTCAGGATGGTTCATTACCATTCTATCTATTTGTAATGAACGGAGCAAATACAATTGGAACTTTCAAAAATCTTTATCTAACAGGATTAGCAACGAACAATACAATAAATCAAACAAATGTTAACGGTGTTGGCGCTCTTATTCAACTATCCGGAGATTATATTAAGCTTTATGTTGATAATGTAGTTTTTGATTCATGGCCAGAAAATGCAATTACTTATATCGGAAACTGGGACGATATGTTTATTACAAATTGCAAATTCAGAAACATGGTTTCAGCTACACAATGGTACTCTGGTGAAGCAGTGCGAAACGGCGGAAATACTGCAATCACAGATTCACTTGTAATGAAAAATAATACTATATTTTGCATTAATGCATATGCATCAGGACCAGTAACTGTTTCTTATATAAAATATTTCGAATTTTCTCATAATAATGTAATGCTAACATTCCAAAATCCTTTCTGGATTTTCAATATCACAAACGGCAAGGTTAATGACAATATTTTTTATTCTGCTTGGGATGGCGGTATAACAATACCTGAGTATTTAGGTTTTTGGGATCAGTTATGGTCATTAGAAACTGGCTCATTAATAGATTTAGATACTCTTGATATTGCGAAAGCTAAAGTTTTTGATCCGGCAGATTCAGCAAGCTCTAACTTAAGATGGCTTGCAGAGGCAAAAAGAAATATTGAAGTTAAAAATAATGTCTACTTCTGGCCAAAAGCAGTTACAGATTTTTGGACTGCCTGGGATGATACGGCTCATACCGATTCTATTTATACTCCGACATGGATGGACAAGAGAACTACAGGCATGTTCACGGATAAAACACATTGGCCGAATTTAGTGGAATCAGGAAATCAGAATGTGGACCCCGGATTTGGTCCTTCTTTTGATAAAGTATATGCTAACAATACAGGTAACGGTGTTGGCATGTTCCAATATTTTAAGGACATTAGAACTAATACCGCATCAACAGATATTTATGGGTATCAACTTCCTAGTGTCACAGGCACTAACTGGATACCCACTTGGCCGCTTCCGGAATCTGCTGATATGCAATATACCAATACTGCATTAAAAACTGCAGGTACTGACGGCAAACCTGTTGGCGATCCGGGGTGGTTTACTGGTGGATATACCGGTGTTCCTAAAACTCCGTCCCAAGTACCAAATCAATTTGCCCTTTATCAGGCATATCCTAATCCGTTTAACCCATCAACTAACATTAAATTCACAGTTGCACAATCAGGAAATGTCAGCTTGAGAATATATAATGTAATGGGACAATTGGTTAAAACAGTAGTAGATAATGTTTATAAAAATAAAGGCGATTATAATTATCAGGTAACCATGGATAATTTATCAAGCGGAGTTTATTTTTATACCTTAATTCAAGGTAACCAAGAATTAACAAAGAAAATGGTTCTCCTAAAGTAGTTAGTTAGTTAGCTCAATAATCCAAACCGGGACTGTTTGAAACAGCAGTCCCGGTGATTTTTACTTGATTACTAATTTTAAGATGGTAGAACTAAAGAGAATATATATAATGAAAAAGTCTTTTAAGTTATTAATAAATATTTGTTTGTCAGCACTGCTTATGTTTTCAGTAAACATATTTGCAGCTAAGCAGAAAAATAAGTTTCCTATTAATATTTCTAATAAAGAGATATTAATAAAAATTTATCAAAATACAGAGTTTAAAATATATTCTATTGAAAGTCAGACAAAAAAAACCAACCTAATTGCAAATGGCAGTTATTTATTTAATATCAACTTAAAAAATTCAGGTGATTATCAAAAATTTAAAATAATTACATCATCAATAAAAACGTTTAACAATAATTTAACTGCTGATAACTCAGTTTCTTTTAGCGCTTTATCAGAGGATTCAAAACTAAAGCAAAGTTTTGTATTTATTATACCAAAAGAATTGAACAACGTTATTATTTGCAGAGCTTCATTGAAGAACGAAAATATTAAACCAATTGAAATAAGTAAGTATAATTCCTTCAGCACGAGTCTAAATGCTAAAGATTTCGGAGGGGATAGCTCTTATAAATTCTGGAGTTTTCAGGGCGGAAGTTACCCTGAAAGATATGATTGGATTTTCCCGTTGACTCGCTCCTATAGTAGAGAAAATTATCAAGGAATGAATGCTCCTGATTATGGCGGTGGGGTTCCGGTGGTCGATTTGTGGACTAAGGAACAGGGACTTGCTTTTGCGTCTGTTGATTTAAAACCTCAGTTAATTTCATTACCAGTAAAAGTTGAAAATTCAGGGATCGTTTCATTTTCTTTCACAGATTCAAATCAATATACAATTCAATCCGGAAAAACCTTAACGGAAGTTCCATATGCAATAATAATTCATCACGGTGATTATTTTAATGCATTACAGTCATATTCTAAAATAATGCAGTCAGAAGGATTTTCATTTCCTGAAGCACCAAAAGATGCATATCAGCCTGAGTGGTGTGCATGGGGATATGAAAGAAATTTTAATAAAGAACAAATACTTAATAGCTTAAATGAAGTTAAGAAGTTAGGGTTTAAATGGGTTACAATAGATGATGGCTGGCAAAATGCTGACGGAGACTGGGAGCCTAGCACCGACAAATTTCCCGGAGGAGAAAAAGATTTTGTAACGTTTATTGATTCTATTCACTCCTATGGTCTAAAAGTAAGACTATGGTGGGTGCCTTTTGCTGCACAGGATTCTATGTACAATGTTAAACATTACCCTGAAAGAATGAATGAATACGGAATGAAAACTCAAAGCAAATTGGCACTTGAACATCCAGATTGGTTCTTATTAGATAAGAACGGACAGAGAGTTCAAGTTTCTTGGTGGAACTCCTATTTGCTTTGTCCGGCATTACCCCAAGTTAGAAATTATTATATGGCTTTTTTAAAGAAAGCGATAACAAAATGGGGTATTGATGGATTTAAAATTGATGGGCAAAATTTAAATGAAGTACAGCCTTGTTATAATCCGGCTCATCATCATAAAAATCCGGAGGAATCTACTCAAGGGGTTCCGGGGTTTTTTAAAGATCTTTATCGACTGGCAATTAGATTGAATCCTAATTTCGTAATCCAGGCATGCCCATGCGGAACAAATTTTTCTATTTATAATCTTCCTTATGTGAATCAAACTGTCGCCTCGGACCCATTAAGCTCCTGGCAGGTAAGATTAAAAGGTAAAACATTTCGAGCATTATACGGAAATAGGGAATCTTATAGCGGAGACCATGTCGAGCTTACAAATCGAACCTGGGACGATAATCTTCAAAAATTTATTCCTCACGGTAAAGAAGATTTTGCGTCTACTCTGGCTGTCGGAGGTATTCCAGCTTCAAAGTTTACTGTTAATGGTATTGCTCAAGTTGATTCTACATTAATTCTTGATCCGGCTAAGGAAAAATATTACCAAAGATGGATGCAAATTTATAATACGGAAAAAATGAGTGAAGGTAAATATTTAAATCTATATGATATAGCCTTCGATAAACCTGAAACTCATTTGATTAAAAAAGGCAATTCATATTATTATTCGTTTTTTGCTAATCGTAATTATGACGGTAAAGTTCAACTAAGAGGTCTTGAGAAAGGTAATTATAAAATTTATAATTTATTTACAGGTAAAATTATTGCAAATATCAGTACAAACGCGCCTTATTTGAAAATAAATTTTGATAAATACTTGCTATTAAAAGCAATTAAAGAAAACCAGTAAAATTTATGAAACTTCGCAATGTAAATTTTCTTATTATTCTGTTTATATTAACAGCCGGATATTCTGCTAACGCTCAGGTTGACAAATGGCTGAATATTATAAATCAGACCAAAGTTGCAGTTCAATACTTCTCTCCCGAAAAATCCGAATCATTTAAAATGATTCATGAAAAAAGTACAAAAGAAAATACAATAGGCATCATAAAAGAATTCTCCGATGAATATCTTAATATTAAATTAACATTTAAAAAATTTGATTCTCATATTGAGTTGTTCGGTGAAGCGTTGAGTTTGAAAAAAGAAGATTTATGCTTTACTTTAAAAATAATTTCTCCGTTGGGGAACATGAAGAAAAATGTCAGATGGAGTTATGATCTAGATAGTACGGTTGCTGTTGATAGTAACAGTAAGCTTTATAGTAATTACGTGGATGCAAATACGGTAGTCCCTCCGGATGGGGCTTTTAATATTATAGGGAAGCATAACGGAGGTTACGGAGATAAGGTAGGAATTGGTAAAATGTCGTTCTATCCCCTGGCTGCAGTCTCGTCGAACGGTACCGGATTTGGCTGGGGAGTCGATATGGGAATTCCTGAAGTCTTTAGATTGGCTTACGATCCAGCAAATGGAATGATTTCGGAATTTGATATGGCTGTCTCTAAAGATACAAAGAAATTTCCGTACAGAAGTTTCTTTAAACTTTTTCTTTTTGAATATAATTCAAAATGGGACATGCGGGCAGCATTAAAAAAATACTATGAAATTCAGCCCGGTTATTTTAAGAGACGAGTGACGAAAGAAGGTATTTGGCTTCCTTTTGCGCCGCTGCATTTAATAAAAGACTATCAGGACTTTGGATTTGCATTTCACGAGACAAGCTGGACGTCAAAAGATCCGGGGTTTTTAAATGAATCGACTGTTAACGCTGATAAGCAAGCAGGTGTCTTTAGTTTCCAATATACTGAACCTTGGGATGTCCAAATACCTATTAAAGATACTAATATTACTTATAGTGATCTGGTTAGCGACACCGTTATTCCCCAACGATATAAGGAAATGCTGCAGAATAGTGCAACATTAGATAAAAATAACCATTGGCAGGCGCGAAGGCTTCAAACGCCATGGTTCAAAACCGGATGGGCTGTAAGCATAACCACAGACGCTAATCCCGAGATTACCGGAATTAATCAGTATAAATTTACAAGGAAAAATGAAATTGACCCTGCGATAAATTTGAATATTGATGGAATATATTTCGATTCTATGGAGTGGAACTGGCACAATGACTTAAATTATAACCTGACTCAATTTGCATTTGCTAATTATCCTCTTACTTTTTCAGCATCATTGGAAAAACCAAAACCCGCTATTTGGAATTATGCTTCCGAATATGAAATGATGAGAAAGATTGCTAATGAAATGCATTTGAAAGGTAAACTGACTATGGGTAATGGCTTTGGATGGATGCCGTTTGCTCCCGGTATTTTGGATTTGTTTGGCTCGGAATTTAGCTGGTATTCTGAAGGTAAATCTTATGAAAAAAATCTGGAATTTATTCGAGCAATATCTTACCAAAAACCCATTGTCTTTTTGCTTAATGAAGGCTTGGATGATAAAGTATTTACACAGCCTCCTTATGAAGGTTATAAAATATATTTTGAGAGAATGTTGTTCTATGGATTCTACCCTTCCTTCTTCAGTACAAATTCTTCGAATAACATATATTGGGAAGATTCAACTAAATATAATCAAGGCAGACCTTTCTTTAGGAAATATATCCCCTTAATTAAAGAAATATCAGAGGCAGGCTGGCAACCGGTTTCTTATGCAAAAATTAAAAATAATAATTTAAAATTAGAAAGATTCGGAGATAAGGAAAGTAAAAATATTTATTTTACAATTTATAATCCCGATTCAAAAGAAATTCGATCTGCAATTACAATAGACGCTAAGAACCTTGCTATTAATAAAATCTTAAATATTAAAGAATTAATTCATGGAAAAACGCTTACTTATAAGAGAACATCAGGAACAATTGAAATTACTGTTTATGTTAATCCCAAATCAACAAGTTTAATCAGGATAAATAAATTCTAAAAATTACAGTTAAAGAATAAATGCCGGAAAAAGTAAAAAAATTAGATAGAAGTTTGGGGCTGCTTCACGCTACCGCCTCAAATATGGCTACTATGGTTGGAATAGGACCATTTATTACTTTCCCCTTAATTATCTCTGCTATGGGCGGTCCGCAGGCAATGCTTGGCTGGGTCATAGGTGCTGTCATTGCAATTTCAGACGGACAAGTATGGGCTGAATTAAGTACCTCACTTCCCGGGGAAGGCGGTACATATATCTATTTAAGGGAAGCTTATAAAAAATACTTCGGTAAATTAATAGCTTTCATGTTTGTCTGGTCATTTCTTCTTAGCGGACCATTTGAAATTGCTTCCGGTTTAGTAGGGATGATGCATTATGTCGCCTTTATTTTTCCTTGGCTTACAGAAACAAATATTAGAGTATTATCGTTTGCAGCCGGTCTGATTACAATTATCCTTCATTATAATAAGATAAAATTTGTCGGTGTTCTAACTGTAATATTATGGGTTATAATGTTATCTACTGTTGCTCTTACAATTTTGGTCGGAATTCTTCATTTCAATTCCGCAAATGTTTTTGATATTCCTAAAGGCTGGTTCTCATTTTCATGGGGATTTCTCTTAGGACTTGGCGGTGCTACTTTAATTGCAATGTATGATCTTTTAGGGTATAATAATATTTGCTATGTTGAAGAAGAAGTTAAAAACCCCGGATATGTCTTCCCTCGGGCTATTATTTGGTCTGTTGTAGGAGTAGCCATCCTATATGCTGTAATGAACTTTCTAATTCTCGGTGTTACTCATTGGAGAATTGTAATCGGATCAACTCATATCGTTTCCGATATTTTCAATACTTATTATGGTCATACAACAGCTGTAATAATAACCGTGCTGGTGGCGCTGACTGCCTATGGTTCAATATACTCCTTGATGATGAGCTATTCAAGAATTCCCTTTGCCGCCGCGAGAGACGGATTCTTTTTTAGCTGGCTTAAGGAGATTCATCCTACAAAACATTTTCCCCATTATTCATTATTGATAGTCGGATCGATTACTTGTATTGCTAGTCTTTTTAATTTGGATTTTATAATTGCTGCTACTTTGTCAAGCAGAATATTAATACAGTTTTTAGGTCAAATTATCGGGCTTACTATTTTAAGAAAAACTCAGGGTGACTTGCCAAGACCTTATAAAATGTGGCTGTACCCGCTTCCATCATTCATAGCTTTTATTGGTTTTGCATTTATCTTTATTAGTTCAGGAATTGAGGCAATTACATTGGGGCTTATTTGGCTTGTGGTCGGTGTGGCATTCTTTTTCTATTGGGCTAAACAAAATAATGAATGGCCTTTCAAATCTTTGGAAAGCTCAGAAATAGTATGAAGAGCGTATTAATTGAAATTCGTGGCTGTAACTCAAAAGAAGAACTTATCGAAGTTGTTTCATTATGCGATTCTGCATTTCCCAAAACCCGGAGAGAATATTTTGAAAGACATGTTCTAAAAGATAATACATTAAATAAAAAAGATACTCGGATTCTCTTAATTGAAGGGAAAATTGTTAGTTCCGTGCAAGTGTTCCCCAGAACCATTTATGTGCAAAAAGAAAAGATCCAAATGGCAGGCATAGGAAATGTTGCTACGCTTCCTTCTCAAAGAGGGAAAGGATATGCCGGATTATTAATCAAAGACTCGCTTGGTTATATTATTAAAAAGGGATATGCACTTTCCATGCTTACAACGAGTATAAATTCTTACTACGAACAATTCGGCTTTCAGACCGTTTTGAGAACCATTGCTGTAATTAATTGCAGCGAAGGCAAAGATCATAAAGAGATAATTAAATTCAACAAGAATAACGACATAAAAGATATTATTAGTATCTATAACGGATTTAATTCAGGAAAAATCGGAACAATAGCTAGGGACAAACAATATTGGTTATCTCAATTTGAGTTCTGCGGAGAAGACGAAGATTTATTCCTTGTATTCAAAACGGAAGGCGAAATACTAGGATTTATTCGTGCACAAAGGAAAGTCAATTATATATCAATTCTTGAATATGCTTTCAAAGATAACCATACTTTTGTGCTTACAAAATTAATCGAAAAGCTTTCCTTTTTGACCGGTATAAATGAATTTAGATTATTTCTTACTAAAGGTGAAGAAAAAAATATAATCAATCGGTTTTCATTTTCATTAACTGAAGAGAAAGATTTTATGATTTGCTTTCTGGACGCTAAACTAAGTACGAAAATTAAAAAGGCACTAGTAAAAGATAGAAATTTAAATTTTTGGCGGAGTGATTTTTTTTAAAATTAAAATCTAATATAAAACTTATGCGGAAACAAAATGTTTAAAAATACGATCATAATTTTGGCGTTAGCTTTAACCTCACTGCTAGCTCAAAATACAGCCTTTATAAAAAAGGACGGAAATCATATTAGTATAGGAAATAGCTTCATAGAAAGAGTAATCAATATTTCTCCGCCGGATATCGGGACAATGCAAATTAAAAATAAAATATCCGGGAAAATATATAACGTTAAATCCGATGAATTCGTATTAAGGGTAGTGTTTTCAGGTGTGGGACCCGCTTACAGTAAAGAACAAAATGGTGAGAATCCGGTTAACCTGACCTCTAAAGATTTCAAGTTCACAGGTTACAATGAAAATGAGCTGGAAGGCGGAGGAAAGCTGCTGACTCTGAATTTTAATTTCAATTATGATGTGACGAATTATTATCTGGAAGTTAAATATGAAGTGTATCCCCAAAATTTTTATATGAGGAAATGGATAGAGATATCTGATTCTTCAGAAGGTATTGACTTTCTTGATAAAATCGATGTTGAATCAATGTCTTTTGATAAGAAAGACTTTTCCCATGGTCAATTCGGTCAACCAGTATTTAATGATGATATATTTTTAGGCGTGGAATATCCTACAGCTGAAAATAAAATTACCGGCAACAAAATTCAGATCGGATATATCCTAGGAAAAGAAATAAAAAAAGATATTTATAAAAGTCACACTTCCGTTGTCGGCGCTTCCTCTTCTTCCGTTAAACTTGAACAGACATTTATGGATTATGTCGATCAAATAAAGGTGAACGGCACACACCCATATTTACTATATAATTCATGGTATGATTTTAGAAACCCGGCTATCGTTTCAGACTCAGCTAGCATTATGAACGAAGAAAATGTTTTGGATAGGATACAAACATTTAAGAAGTATATGTACGATAGATATAATATTGCGCTAAATGCCTTCGTGTTAGATGATGGCTGGGATAATTATCATTCTATGTGGGGCATTGATTCTACTAGATTTCCGCATGGATTCACTCCTTTGGTAAATGCCTTGAAGAGTATGAATACATCTCTTGGCTTGTGGGCTTCTCCTTTTTGTGGGTATTCAAATAGAGATATACGCGTAAATTGGGGAGCAGCTCATGGTTATGAAAAAGTAGGCGACTTCCTTTGTTTTGCCGGTACCAAATATGGGGCAGCTTATAAAAATGTAATGGATAAGTATACTCAAGAATATAATATAGGCTACTTTAAATGGGACGGTTTTCTGCTTTCCTGTAATGAACCGGATCATGGGCATCTTCCGGGGATATATTCCCGCGAAGCGAATGTATCGACTTATATAAAAATTATTAATTCTGTAAGAAAAATAAATCCTAAAATATATTTAAATATAACGACCGGTACTTGGCTCTCTCCTTGGTGGCTAAAATACGCAGATTGCATTTGGATGCAGGGGGCAGACTATGCCTATGCTGAAGAAGTACCGTCCATAAATGACAGAGATAAATCAATTACTTACAGAGATGCTGTGCTATGGGATGACTTGCAAAAGCAACATTTATTATTCCCTATGTCAAGTTTGATGACGCACGGCATTATTAAGGGCAGATTAAATTTTCTTGGTGGAAAAAACGAATCGCTTGATTCCTTTAGCAATGAAGTAATGATGTACTTCGGCAGAGGTGTTATGATGTGGGAACTATATGTTTCCCCTGATTTACTTTCAAACCATGAATGGGATGCAATTGCCTCATCTATTAAATGGGCAAAAGCTAACAAAGATATTCTTGAAAAAACTAAGATGATATTAGGAGACCCATTAAAAAGGGAAACTTACGGATATATTCATTTTGCTGAAGATAAAGGTATTCTTTTACTTAGGAATCCGGATGTCGAAGCTAGAATGACACACATTAAATTGACACCGGATCTCGGTGATATTGATCCTTCGATAAAATATTTTGTAAAAATAATCTATCCCTATAACCTGGTACTTCCTAACACGGTTAAGATAAATCAAGAATTAAATATCCGCCTTAATGGTTATGAAGTATTAACTGCAGAACTAATTCCTTCAGATAAAATCAATAAGAACTTGCCGGTAGGGATAAAATATTCTATCGATAAAAACAGATTAATAGTTTATGGCAGTAATGATTTAAAAGAAAATATTAGGTCTGTGGGCGATAAGAAACTAGGTGATGTTAATTTCAAAGAGACTGAAGATAAGCTGACATATCATGAAAACACTCCCAAATCGAACAACAGTAAGGATTTTGAATCAAGTTTAAAAATAAATATACCTTCTAATTACCAAAATGTAAAATTTGGCTTTTTACTTGAGCCAGATATAAAACTACAAAATGATTTGAAACCGGAAATGGAAATTAAAATTAACGGTGAATTGAAAAAGTTAAATATTGAAGAAGAAAACGGGAAATGGTTTTGGGTGATTGCTAAGATGAATACCGGTAAAAACACAGTCGATTATAAAATTAATTTTAAGAATGTGGTCAAAGGTAAAATAAGCTCATGGATTTTAGCTGATGAAAAGCTCTCAAGTAAAGAAATAAAAGGCATTCCTTTTAATGGTCAAGAAATATTACCGGCTAAACCTTATCCTGCGAATATTCAAAAGTTAATAATATCACTTAAGAAAAATAAAATATAAATAGGAGCATACATGTATTTTGATTGGATGACCTGGGGTATTTGGGCAATCGGATTTTCCATCCTTGTGGTATGGATTATAGTGCCGATTAAAGAATTTAAGAAGCTTCTAAAAAAACGTAAAGAAAAAAAATAAAAGTCAGTTAAAATCATAATCAACGGAGAAAAAATTGAATTCAATTGATTACTTAATTGTAGTGGGTTTTTTAGGCATGATATTTTTTGTCGGATCAATATTCTATAAATGGATAGGGAATTCTGATGATTTTTATTTAGCCGGCAGAAACTTAACGCCGTTTATTCTTGCAGCTGTATTAGCGGCGACAAATATCAACCTGTATAGTTTTATCGGTCAATCCGGAATCGCTTATAAATACGGAATACCTATAATTTGGCAGACCTGGACCGGAAATATGGCAATGGTTTTTTCCGGATTATTTGTAATCCCAATATTCAGAAGGTTAAGAATAAGAACGATACCCGAATTCTTAGAAATGAGATACAGTAAAGGAGTTAGGACTCTTGTAGCAGTCATTTGGGTATTCAGATTAGCATTCTGGCTGGGAGTAATTTTATATACTGCAGTAACAGCTGCGCAAATTATTACCGGATTTCATTCTTTCACCGGATTAGTATTAATTCTATCGGTTGTGGTAATAATATATACTATGCTAGGCGGAATGTGGTCTGTTGCATTTACTGATGTCATTCAATTTATATTAATGCTAGGAGGTGCATTGATATTGCTTCCTATTGCTATGAGCTACGTGGGGTGGTGGCCGGGATTAATTGCTAAATTACCGAAGGATTCCTTGACGTTAGTTCAACAGACCGGCAAATACAGCTGGAAATTTGTAATAGCAATTTTCTTGTTAGGAATAGAATGGGCATGCGTAGATCAGGGTTTATTGCAAAGAGCTTTCGGTGCAGAAAACACGAGGACAGTAGCAAAGGGGTTAGTTTTAGCGGCAATCATTACTACTCCGTTTGCATTATTATGGAACCTTCCGGGCTTAGCTGCAAGAATAATTTTTCCGCATTTAGCTAACGCCGATACGGCTGTTCCGTTGCTTCTGGCGCATTTTATTCCCAACATTATTTTAGGAATTATAGTTGTCGGGCTATTTTCTTCTCAATTATCAGCTACTTCCGGAAATCTTAACGGCATTGCAACTGTTTTTGCAAGTGATATTTATGAAAATGTTCTAAATCGAAAAGCTTCGGATAAAGATGTTATTCTTGTAGCCCGGATAATTACAATATTAGCTGGTATTGCGATGATAGTATTTGCTTATGCGGTACCGGTTTTAGGCGGTGCTGTAAATGCCTACCTTACTGTTATTGCCATAATGGATATGCCCCTCTTCATTATAGCTG
>JAJXTM010000286.1 GCA_021783875.1 Bacteroidota bacterium | reverse complement strand
ATCTTTGAGAAAAAAATTGAACGTCTTCAGAAAATGGCAAAGGGAGATAAAACTGCTAAAGCAATTGCTGATGATGCAGAAGCATTGTTGAAGTTTATGAACAATGGAAATCCTGCTTCGCTTTTTCCTGAAAAAGACAAAGAATCATTAAAAGAGATTTTTAATGAGCTTCGTTTAATGACTGCAAAAAATATTATATACTGCGCTAATGTCAATGAAGCAAGTCTATCGGAAGACAATGATTACGTTATAGCAGTTAAAACATTTGCTGAATCTAAAGGAGCAGATTGGGTTAAAATATCAGCTAAAGTTGAAGAGGAATTAGTTGGACTTAAGGATGAAGAACGTGAAGAATTTCTTATATCTTACGGAGTAAAAGAAAGCGGGCTTGAAAAAATTATTCGGACCGGTTTTCATACTCTCGGCTTAATAAGCTACTTTACGGCAGGACCTAAAGAAGTAAAAGCATGGACGATTCACCGCGGCTGGAAAGCGCCGCAAGCTGCCGGAGTAATTCATACCGATTTTGAAAAAGGATTTATTCGTGCCGAGGTTATTGGATATGCTGATTATATATCATATAAATCGGAAGCAGCATGTAAATCCGCCGGTGTAATGAGGATTGAAGGTAAAGAATATATTGTTCAGGACGGCGATGTTATGCATTTCCTTTTTAATGTTTAAGGTCTTAACTTTTCCTTAGCGCTGGCTTAGAATAACAACTCATCCTATGTCACTGCATATTCGTTACCCGCTTTTGCGGGATTTCTCAATAACCAAAGCAGATGAATTTATTTAAGGAGCATCATCTTTTTTACAGATGTAAAATTATCAGCCGTAAGCTTGTAGAAATAAACTCCTGATGGGTAATTATTCATATTAGCTTTCACTTCATGTATTCCGGGTGTAAAAGACTGACGGTTTAATAATGTTACAAGTTCATTCCCAAGGATATCATAAATTTTTATAGTTACAGCAGAACTTTCTTTTAATGAAAAAGTAATTGTCGTGCTTGGGTTAAATGGATTAGGATAATTTTGATTAAGTGCATAGTTAACTGGAATTATGTTATTATTAATTTTTTCATTAATTCCGGTTACTATTCCTCCGAGTTGGAAATATGGCTTATATGTACTTTGAAGAATCGGACCTACCTTTTTTATAGTTGTTCTATCAAGATGATAAATGCCCATTGTCTGTAATCCTGTTTGTGCAGTATACCAATCAAAAGCACACCACCACATCGTTCCGATTAAAAAACCGCTTGGATTATATGTCCCGTTAGTTTTTATCGCAGCATTTTGAGCTAAGGTTACAAATGTTAGTATAAATATTTGAGCCTGTTGCAATTCTGTACTACCTGATTGAGTCGACCAATAGCCGAATTCTGTATCCATGATCGGTTTGTTTGGGTGATCTGCTGTTGCTGCTGTTAGGAAATTTTGTGTATCGGTGGTATTTGAATTCCCGTAAAAAACTCCGAAATACATTGTCCAGCCGGCAACATCACAATTATCCTGAGAAATATCCTGCGGGCCTGGTCTGTCTGCAGCAGCAGATTGAGTGACAAGTCTTCCGTCATTATAATTATTTTTAATATCAGCTTGTATCGTTTGTATATATGTGGCTCTGTCGGGAACATCAAGACACTCGTTACAAGTACTCCAAAAAAGAATTGACGGTCTATTGTAATCCCTAAACACCATCTCTCGAAACATTTGCTGATGTATATGCCTTATATTATTTTGAATATCCCAGGCAGCTGTGGAATCAAACCACCATACCGGTATTTCTTCCATAATTGCAAACCCCATTCTATCGGCAAGAGTATAAGTAAAGGGTGCATTCGGATAATGAGCAGTGCGGATCATATTAGCGTTCAATCCCTTAATTACCTTTAAATCTGTGTATATAACTGAATCAGGAATACTTCTACCATATAATGGATGATCTTCATGGCGTGCTACTCCGGTGAAAAAAACTGGGTTTCCGTTTAATAAAACTTTCGTTCCGCTTGTAACTATTGTCCTTACACCAAATTGCGTGTAATATTCATCTATAGTTTTACCGCTGTCGCTTAGTGTAACTTTCATAATATATAAATTGGGATACTTTGGAGACCAAAGCATAGGATTAATTATTTTTAACTGAGTTCTCCAAACCGAAACAGAATCATTATCAATCATAATTATATTATGATTGCTTCCGGTGATTAAAGCAGAAGTTCCTATTACCTCCGATGCTCTTTCTGCCTGAATGTTTGTCGAATCGATATTTGCATTATAAATATCGATTTGCACTTCTGTATTTGAAGAGAAATTGTTTTTGTTTAAAATAGTAACTGTGGTCTGGATATTTCCGGCAGTATCTAAAGGTACTACATCAGTTCTAATAACAGAAACAGGGTTTGTCACCTCAAGGTAAACATCGTGAATTATTCCGGTATAATTAAACCAGTCGCATTTGTAATATGGTACAATGTCATTTCTTGAACCCCAAGCAGGATTATCAACTCTTACAGCGATCAAATTTTGTGAATTGAAATTTAGATATTTGGATACGTCGAAAGCAAAGGAAGTATATCCGCCCTCATGATAACCTACATAATTACCGTTAATCCAAATATCGGCTACATAATTGACAGCATAAAACATCAGTTTAATAAATTTTCCTTTTAAACTATCGGGTACAAAAAATTCTCTGCGATACCAAACACCGTCTTCATAGAATTCAGGAGCAATCGGTGCAGCATTCATTGTATTCTCTACTGAAGGAATATATTTTGTCTGCCAGCTGCTGTCATTATAATTTGTGGAATAGCGATTCTGCGATTCTGTTATAAGATTAGCGTATCCGGAAGAATCTCTTGCGGCTAAGGAAATGTTATGGTCGGCTGTAAAACGCAATTTTTTCCACATTCCGTCTAAGTCAATAATTTGTCTGTCCTGTCTGCAAAATGTTGGTACAGGCATTCCATTCTGATAAGGAATGTTAATTCCGTTTTCGTTTATCAAAGAAAAAGTTGCTTTAAGGCTGGCGATTTGTGCTTCGTTAATCCCTGATAAAAGTATAAATAATATTACGAAAAGATTTTTTGTTGTAAAAAAAATTTTCATGTTAGCTCCAATTTTTATTCTCGAATTAGAATTATTTTTTAATCGGTGAAAACTTCCGGAATTAAAAAAATTCGGTGACTTAAAGAAACGCCTGGGAACAGTTAATTTTATTATGAGATAAGATCACGCGTATAAAAAAGTTTCAGAAATTGTGCCATTATCTTAATTTTTAATTTATGCTTTAATTTAGAAAAAGTATCATTAATAATATGAAAAACATCATTTTTTTATTAGTTTGATAAGTAACGCTTATCAATTTAATAAAATTTTAACCTATTAATACTCTATAATTAGTTAAAAAAATCATAATATACAAAAAATTGAATTCTAATATTCTTGGCACTTTTTGTGAGACATAACGAGAAAAATTGGATGATATTTGGTCTCAAATTTTACTTTTCTTGATAGTTTAATCTTATTAGTCTACTTAATTATTACGTTAAGTATTGGCTTTTTCTATTCCAGCAAAAAGGAAAAAAGCTCGGATGATTACTTTTTTGCAGGTCATAGCATGGGCTGGATAACTATAGGATTATCCATTTTTGCTACAAATATTTCAAGCGAACATATTATAGGTTTGGCTGGTTCCGGAGCAATTAGGGGACTTGCAGTAGGACAATTTGAACTAATGGCTATCTTTATGCTCATTATCCTTGGATGGTTCCTAACC
>JAJXTM010000285.1 GCA_021783875.1 Bacteroidota bacterium | reverse complement strand
GTCTTGAATCTCAAGAATAATTTAAAAATATTAAAGCCGGTTTTTACACCGGCTTTAATTATTTGGGCTCTTTCGCATTTAAACGTTGGCTTACTAAATTAGCTATTACAAAACCAATTCCCGTCCCAATGAAAAGAGAAACAGCAATGTAATAATTCTTACCAGTAGTGTCATTTATTAAAAATCCAATTCCTAAGGATATCCCGAAGAAAACACAAATAATACCTATTGCCAATAAAAAATATGGGTTTCTTTTATTTTTAAAAAACTCTTTTATTTCTTCGGAAGAAAGACCTTTTTCAATTAACATTTGTCTTTCTCTGTATCGAAAATAATAAAATGCTATTAGAACTAATCCAGTTACTAAAAACAATACAATAGGCACAAAAACTCCGACTACTCCTGCGTCCATTTTATATTCCTTTCTGCTTTTTTTTAAAACTCTTTTTCTCTCTAAAGCTTATGACTTAGTTTTCATAAAATAGGTTACAGCAAAAGTATAATTGATTTTGAGGTTCATTGTAAATATTTTAATTGTAAGAATTCTTTCCCTTATTTGTTATTAAGTGTAACCTTTCTAACTTCCTTAAGGTCTTAAATGGAAATGAAAAGTCTTAACGATATAGAAATAATTGATTCTGTTATTAAAGGTAATAGCTCTGATTATGCTTTATTAATTAATAAGTATAAAAATAAAGCTTTTTCTATGTTGGTAAGAATGTTGAAAAATCAAATGGACGCGGAAGAAGTATTGCAGGATTGTTTTATTAAAGCATATAATTCTTTGGAAAATTTTAAGAAACAATCAAAATTTTCTACTTGGTTTTACCGGATTGTATATAATACTGCTTTAACAAAACTTTATGCAACTAAAAGAAAAATTGAAAACGAAATGGCTTCAATAGATGATTTGTTTTTTTTAGAGAGCGAATATACAACAGATTTAGCTGAACAAAAAGATACATCCTTATTTATAAAATCGATGATTGAAAAACTACCTGCAAATTATTCAGCTGTAATTAATTTGTTTTATTTGGAGAATATGTCCTGTGAAGAAATAAGCGAAATTATGGAATCTTCAGTTACAAACGTTAAAGTAATGCTCCATAGATCAAGAAATATGTTACGCACTATTCTTGAAAAAAACAATTATGTCGAGGAGATATTATGAACGATATAGATGATGAAAAATTAAATCAATTTATCGATGGCGATATAAATAGCAATGATCTTAAAAACCTAAAAGAAAAACTCAAGTATTCAGAAGCTGGTAGAAAAAGATTATCAGGTCTTCAAAATATCCATAACGAATTAAAAAAAATAAGTATTTTTGAAACTTCGATTAATTTTACTGAAGTTATTTTAAGCCGGATTGAACAGAAAGTTAAAACAAAGAAAAAAGATAAAATATTCATAATATCAATCTTTTCTATCTTTATTTTATTATGTCTTATGATTGTGGGGTATTTATCTTATTATATTATCTCTGAACCATCAAACACAGCTGTATTAACACAAAAAGTAAATTATTATATAAATATTCTATTAAAATTTAGTGAAAATTCAAAGGATTTATTCTCACCAAAAAATATTTCAATCTTTGGATCAATGGTTTCATTTTGTCTTTTTGTTGCAATTTACACTCTATATACAGAACAAAAATTCGTTAGAAAAAGATTGAGGCAATAAAATTCCCTTTCACATATCTTTGCACCTTATATTTCTATTTAGTTCGTATATTTGTGCATCAAAAAATAAAATTTAATCTTTAAAATGAATAAAGCAGGCTATATAGCAATATTGGGTAAACCCAATGTCGGAAAATCAACTCTTTTGAATGCTCTCTTAGGACAAAAAATTTCAATTACAACAAATAAACCGCAAACTACTAGAAAAAGAATTCTAGGTATTCTCTCGGGTGAAAATTATCAGATGATTTTTCTCGATACCCCGGGAATTCTTGCCCCGTCGTATTTATTACAAGAAAAGATGATGGAGGAAGTTGAACAATCTGTTTTGGATGCAGATATTATAATTTTAATTCTGGATCTAATTGAAGATCCTGATGGAATAAAAACTTTGCAAAATGACTTTACTTACAAGCTTTTTATGAAAATTAAAAAACCAAAAATTCTTTTATTGAATAAAATTGATTTAACAACACAGGAGCATGTTAAATTATTAATGAACAAAATAAATTCTTCTCATAAATTTGAAAAAATTATTCCGATTTCGGCAACGGAAAATTTTAATCTTGATCAAATTCGTGAATCGATAGAAGATTTACTTCCTGAGAATCCGAAATTTTACCCAGATGATATTGTATCTGATGAAAATGAGCGTTTCTTTGTGTCTGAGATAATTAGAGAAAAAATATTTGAACTATATCAAGAAGAAATTCCTTATAGCTGTGAAGTTGTTATTTATGATTACAAGGAAGTTGACGGTAGAAAAGACTTAATTCAAGCTGAAATATTAGTTGAAAAAGAAAGCCAAAAAGGAATTCTTATCGGTAAACAGGGAAGTGCTATAAAAAAGGTCGGTGAATTAGCACGCGCTTCAATAGAAAATTTTCTGAATAGACCTGTTTTTCTTGAATTGCGAGTTAAGGTTAAGGAAAAATGGCGATCTGATGAGAAAATGCTGAAATCTCTAGGTTATACGAAATGGAAAGATTAATTTTTATAGAAATTTCTCTTGCTCGGATTTAATCTAAAATGACTAAGAAATACACCGGTGAAAGCCTATTAATATTTATTACAATTATCTGGGGAGCAACATTTGTAATAATAAAAGGTGCTTTAACTGATATATCCCCGATGCTTTTTATTGCTGTTCGTTTTTCAATTTCAGGTCTATTATTGCTTCCGTTTTTTCTTCCTTCTGTGTTACACTCCTCAAAAGAAACTATTAAAGACGGATTAATTCTTGGTGTAATTTATTTTTTGGGATTCGCTTCTCAAACTATCGGACTTCAATATACTACGGCTACTAAATCAGCATTTATTACAGGTACATTCGTCTTATTTACACCTATTTTTCAACTTCTATTTGAAAAAAAAATACCTGCGAAAAGTAATCTAATTGGAATATTTTTTGTCGTAATCGGCTTGATTTTTCTTTCAAGCAAAGGTAATAATGCTCTAGAAGTATTCTCTGAAATAGGTAAAGGTTTTAATATTGGAGATTTGTTTACTCTGGTATGTGCAATATTTTTTGCGATGTATCTTGTTTACCTTGATATTGTTAGTAAAAAACATGATTATAAACCACTTGTGTTGATTCAAATTTCTCTAACAGGAATTTTGGGTATTTTTTCTTCTTTATTTGTTCTAGCTGCAGGATTTCAAACTGTGAAGCTATCAGTAAATTCGACTTTGATTTTCGCGATATTTTACACAGCAATCTTTGCAACAATATTTGCTAGTTCTGTACAAACTAAATATCAAAAAATTGTATCTCCAACTAAGGCTGGTATAATTCTTTCTTTTGAACCGATATTTTCTTCAATATTTGCATTTTTCATCTTAAATGAAAAAATATCAAACTTAGTTGCGCTTGGGGGTGCTCTTATTTTTACAGGACTGCTAGCTACTGAGATATTTGAAAAGTTAAATATATTTTCTAATGAAAAAGCGAGCTGAAATAATTGCCGCAGGATTAGTGCAGGGAGTAGGATTCCGATATTATGTTGCTCAGCATGCAAAAAGTCTTAAATTAACCGGATATGTGAAAAATTTATTTTCTGGAGAAGTCCTGACAGTTGTGGAAGGAGAAATTGCTGTGATTG
>JAJXTM010000284.1 GCA_021783875.1 Bacteroidota bacterium | reverse complement strand
ATTTTCAATCTTACCTATTAACTCTGAATCTTTTAAGGGATCAAGAAAAGAAATACTTTTTTCGAAATGTTCCTTAGCTTTTTTAAGATTGCCATACTCTCCATAAACCGTACCTAATAAGTTTTCACAATTAGATGCGCCTTTTAGATTATTTTGTTTCCTAAAAATTTTATTTGCTTGTTTAATATAGTTAAGGCATAATTTCCATAAAGCTTGCCGGCTATAAAGCTCACCGAGAGCGAGAGAAGCGTTTGCGTAAAAATTTTCAAAATCGACTTTACCCTCAGTTACTCTTAAAATATTTTCATGTATATAGATAGCTTGGCTATTCTGACCGGTGGTAATTGTGTATTGACCTAGGTGGAATAAAAATTCCAGATACTTATTATCAGATAATTTTTCAAAAGCGAAAGTAATTATTAATTCAATTTCAATATCTGCGGTCAAAATTGGAATTTGAAGTTTATTAGTTTTTATATTAGTCTTTTTTAGATTGGATTTATCCTTGACTTCAAGTTTTTTATTTAGGGATGAAATCTCTTTTTTAGTAAAAAAGCTACCTAATAGCTCTGATAATAAAAAATCCCTTTTGTATTTCATTGATTTAATTTTTTCCATCAAGGTTAGAAGTCATATATTGTATAAGAAAAGTCTAATTTATTAAATTTACTTTTATTTATGATACTTTTAACAAACAATCAAATATCTAATACTAATTTACAATAATTTTCTGTTTTAATTTTAATAAAATTACATACCCTAAATTTTATTTAATTATTTGAGAGATTTCTTTAAATTCATCAGTTTCACTATTTGTAAGGAGCTCAAATAAAATTGCTTCAGTAGTTGTAACTTCTGCTCCGTGAGCTCTCATCCTTTTCAATGCAAATTTATAATCCATTTCATTTCTTGAAGAAGTTGCATCGGCAGCGACATTAGTTTGAAATCCGCTTGCAATCAAGTCCAATACAGTTTGCTGCACGCATACATGAGACTCAATTCCGGCAATAACAACCTGAGTAACTTTATTATCTCTTAGCCGGGTAAAAAAATTCCCGGCACCGAAACAGCTGAAGCTTGTTTTCTGAATTGCATTCAATCCCTCCATTTCTGATAATAGAGGAGCAGCAGTAATACCGAGTCCTTTAGGATACTGTTCAGTATAAAAGATAGGAACGTTTAAAATCTTAAAGCCCTTTATTAATTTTAAAGAATTATTTACCACCATTTCAGGTTCTTTCATAACAGAAAGTATTTTTTCCTGGATATCTATTAAAAGAAGAGCACAGCAATCCCTAGTAAGGATTTTTTTATTTCTTTCAATTATTCCTTCCATAATAACTCCTAAATATTTCTAATATATCGGGTCCATTCCATATTTGCCGCATGAGTACATCATTAAAATAGATGCCAAATCTACAAGAGCTTTTTTTTGGTCTTCGTGATAAATAACAAGGTCATATACTTCTGCAACAAACTGCATATTCGTAAGAATTTTTTTTAGCTCTTGATATGTCGGGGTACCATGCCAATTAGCAACTTGTTTTACAAGCATATTTTCATGTCTTCTTAAAAATTCATTAAAAGAAATAGTTCTTTTAGAGATTGGTGTTCTGGGGCGGCAAATATTAATTAAATCATTAAAATAAGTATCCCATTTTTCCGCTAACTGTTTATTTCGGTCACGCATTACAAAGCGTGCTTTCTCTAGGGAAAATTTTGCTTTTGTGGATGTTTTGAATTTTGGAGTCAATGCATAACCATCATAGCTGGTATAGCCTGTTTCTTCGTCGATATATTTCCATCGCTTAAGAAGTTGATTTTCAGTTAAGATTATAATTACTTTATCAAGACCGCTATCAACTGCAATAAACTTATCTTGCTGTTCATTTATGACGGTAAACCAATGTTCCCATGAGTCAACGCTAAGGATGCAGGGTAATCCCATTCTAAGATGATCTTTTAGAGATTTGACAGCTTCACCGGGTGTTTCTCGACGGAAATACTTCATATTGCAGTCAAAATTTTTCGCAGCTTTTGCAAGACCGATCTCATCCGTACCATACCACCAAGTACTGCCGGCTTTTTTACCGATTTCTCTTTCGTTTTCAAATCTACCTAGCATAACGAGAGCATATTTTAGTGCAAATGGTCCGCACTGATATTTGTAAGGTTGAGGATAGAAACTCATAACTTTGGATTTTTTTATTCTAAAAGATAAAGAATCATTTTGATTAAATCACTAATGAATTTTGTATAAAAGCTAATTTTCTTTATTTTTATTTTGTAATGAATAAAAAACTAAAAGTTGCAATAGCTTTTAACGAAGCAAATCCGGATTTATATATTAGACCGGAAATTAAAGATCCTAAGGAAATGAATTTTATTCCTTATTTTGAGGTAGAAAACCTTACCCCAATCGAAGAATATGAAATTCTTGTAAAAAGGATCAATTCTTTAGGTTTTGATGCATATTCTTTTAATCTAAAAGACAATCTCAGTTCACTATTACTTGATATAAAAAAGAATAAACCGGATGTTATATTTAATTTTATTGAATTATATAAAGAAAATTCCCGTCTTGAAATGAATATGGTAGGAGTCCTTGAATTATTAGGAGTTCCATATACCGGTGCATCCCCGATTTCGTTAGCCAATTGTCAAAATAAAGTTCTTGCAAAGCGAATTTTAAATACCCATGGAATAAAAACGCCAAACTTTATCCTTGTAAAGGAAAATGCCGATCCATTAATTCACAAATTAAAATTTCCCCTTATTGTTAAACCGGCTTTTGAAGATGCGAGTGTAGGTATAGAAAATGATTCCATTGTTGAAAATGAAAAGCAACTTTTAGAAAGAATAAATTATGTCCACAAGTCTTTTCAACAACCATCTCTTGTTGAGGAATATATTGATGGAAGAGAGCTAAATGTAGCAATTTTTGGAAACGATAATCCGATAGCACTTCCAATAAGTGAGATAGATTTTAGCCAAATGCCGGCACATTTATTTGATATTGTAAGTTATCAAGCCAAATGGGATCCAAATCATGAAGCATATCACAAAACTATTCCAAGCTGTCCTGCAAATTTGCCTATAGAAGTTGAAATGCAAGCTAAAAGAATAGCCATAGAATCATTTAAGGCAATGGAATGCCGTGATTATTGCAGAGTTGATATGCGCTTAACAAAAAACAGCGAGTTATATGTATTGGAAGTAAATCCTAATCCTGATTTGACAGAAGGAGCGGGGTTTATGCGTTCTGCAGAAGCTGCAGGATATACATTTGATCAAATACTTGAAAAAATTATATTTTTTGCTCTGGAAAGAAAAAATTAAAGGATCCAAGTTATGAACGATCAGAAAAAGGAATTAACAAAAAAAGTTTTTAATCTAACAGTTCTTGTTTCTGCGCTCGGTTATTTTGTAGATATATATGATTTGCTAATTTTCGGAATAGTTCGTGTTCCGAGTTTAAAATATCTGGGATTTCATGGAAATGAGTTGATTGATTCCGGAGTCTTTCTTTTAAATATGCAGATGGGCGGTATGCTAATCGGGGGAATTCTGTGGGGAATTTGGGGAGATAAAAAAGGACGTATATCAGTGCTTTTTGGCTCAATATTTCTTTATTCTGCAGCAAATTTTTTAAATGCGTTTGTTTCATCAATTGACATGTATGCAATTTTAAGATTTTTAGCCGGGGTAGGTTTAGCAGGTGAATTGGGAGCTGCGATTACACTAGTAAGCGAAGTAATGACTAAAGAAACACGCGGGTACGGGACGACAATGGTCGCGACGATAGGTGTA
>JAJXTM010000283.1 GCA_021783875.1 Bacteroidota bacterium | reverse complement strand
CTTGGCATTTATTTAGCTATATAATGGATGGAATTCTTTTAGGAGTTGAAATGAAAAAGTTTTTGTTTTTTGTATTATTATTACCTTTAGTTTTATTAATCTCATGCGCAAAAGTTTTTAATCCTGTTATGGTTAATAATCAGCCGCCTAATCCGCCTACCGGTTTGCAAATTTTGAATGGGAATAATAACGTTGAGATAATGTGGAATAGAAATCTGCAAAATGATATTGCCGGTTATAATGTCTATTACTCATATTCATACACCGGTAAATACACTTTAATCGGTTCAACTACTAATAATTATTATATAGACAATGGGGCTCAAAATGGAACAACTTATTATTATGCTGTTACTGCTTATGACATTTATGGGAATGAAAGCAAGCTAAGTTATGATGATGTAATGGCGACTCCACGTCCTGATGGCTTTAATGCTACTGTTTTTGATTATCGAAATTTTCCCGATAACGGAGGGTTTTCCTTTACTTCTTATACAGATGTCCTTTATAATAGCGCTGCTTCAGATTTTTATTTTGAAAACTATAATGGTATCTTTTATATCGATGTCATGACTGATTCAGATATTCAGGATATGGGACCAACTAATGATATTTATGATATAAGTTATGCACCTACTTCAGGATGGTCTACAACTAAAGATGCTGTTGCTATTGTTGGGCACACATATGTTATTTGGACTTGGGATAACCATTATGCAAAAATTAGAATCAATAGTATTTCAAGTCAGCGTATGAGTTTTGACTGGGCATTTCAAACTGTCGCCGGAAATGTACAGCTTAAACGTTCTAATAATTCAAAAATAAGAAATCCTCAAATTTTCCAAAGACCTAACAGATTGTAATTCAAAAAGTTAATCAATACTTTAATTTAGAGGCAAAATAAAGTATTTTAGACTATATTTATTTTAATTTATAAAGGTTTAATAAAATAAATGAGAATTAAAAAAATATTGGTTTTACTTTTTTTAATGATTTATTTTAGTAATAATATATTTGCACAAATTGAACAAAAAGTTGCTAAGGAGAATGATGCCACACCTCTTGGCTTATTTAATAGTGCTTTAGCTTCTATCGAAATAGGGATTAAAATGGGAAAGGTTTCCGAATTAAATCATTTTATAGATAACCAAATTTATCTGAATTTATCATACGGTATAACCGGATATTATAGTTCGAATCAAGCCTATTATGTCTTAGCTGATTTTTTTAAGAGCCACCGGATTATTTCAATAGATTTTGATAATTCCCTCTCTAATACTACAAATCCAGTTGCTATAGGTAATTGCCAATATCTTAATGAAAATAAACACGAATCAGCTCAAATATATATATCTCTTAAATTTATTAACAAAAAATGGAAATTAACCCAAATAACTATTAATTAATGCGTGCAAAATTTGACAAATTTTTTAAAGGCGACAAAAAATATTTTGTTCTTGACTTTTTTTTATTAATCCTCTTTTTAAGTTCGGGAATAATTACACCGCTAATTATTAATAATATTTCCAACAATTGGAATAATATATTAATTAATAAAATTGCTCATATTCAAGAATCAACCACTCACTTATTTAATAAGAATCTGTCTTCATTACTTGTGGCTAAAAAAAAAATTAAATCTGAACTTAGATATAATTTAAATCCTGCCAATCCTTCCTATGAAGGTCTATTACAAATGGTGAATAAAAAGGATTATAGAAAATTATCTATTGAGGTCTTAGCTCCCAACGGAAAGTTAATTGCCTGGAATAATCAAATTGCTATCAAACAAAATGATATTCTTCCGCTCTCTTTCCCTGCTGGTGATATTCATTTTTATTCAACAAATTTAGTAACTTTTTTAACAGTCACAGATACTATAAATTCTGATGGCGATCAATATTATTTCGTTATCAGCGTTCCTATTGAAAAACATTATGAATTGCCTAATCAATATTTTAACGATGTCAACTTCACTAAATTTCTTTCTCAAAAATATGGTACAAAGTTTGTCATATATTATAATCCTTTTGAAGAAAAATCAGATAATAATAGGGAATATTCATTTGAATTAATTAACAATGATGGTTCCAAAATTGGTCTCATAACTTTATCTAAACCGACCCTGGATGAAGAATTAAATTATATTTATAAAGTTGCCTATAATGTGCAATCAACCTTATTTATTTTGGGATTTATCTTTTTTGGACTGGGCTTTAAAAATGAATTTTCTTCAATCAAATTCAAATTTGTCAAGATATTTTTATTTGTAGTGTATCTGGCATTAGCACGATTTATAATTTTTTATATCGGATTTCCGTCAAATTTTATAAACGGCAGTCTTACTCAAGCCGCTTATTTCTCATCAACTTTTGGCTGGGGTATTGTAAAATCTCCATTAGAATTTTTTATAACTGCCGCTTTCATTCTAGTAATTGCTATTAAAATTTATGACTATTTTCAGCAGTTTCTAGAGTCGGATAATAAAAAAATATTTGAAATAAAAAGCCTTTTCTGGTTAAGCTTATTATCCTTAAGTTTAATATTTCAATGGATAATACGGGGATTTAGTTCCGCAATAAAAAGCATTATCTTTGATTCAACTTTAAGGTATTTCAAAGAGCCTGAATTAATACCTAACTTACCATCAATACTGATGAACTTAAATGTTCTTTTGGTAGGTATATCTGCAATAGTCCTTCTTAGCTGCATTATTTTCTATTTAAATGGGTTTTTTAAAAAATACGAAAGTAAAGTTCAAAAAAAATATTTTATATACATTTTTGTTTTTTTTCAAATTGAAGGAATTCTTTTCGTATTAATTGAAAACGAACCATTAATTACTCCTTTTCTTAGCTTTATTATTATAACCATTCTTTTTGCTCTCTCTTATAGGATTTATTTTTTTAAGTCAATTAAAAGTATCAACTTTATTTATTTCGCCCTAGTCGCCTCTATAATTTCCATAACGTTAATGAACTTCTTTAACTTAGACCTTGAAAAAACTTCTCTTCGCACTACAACTTTAGAAATAAATAGGCCAAATGATAATCTTTTAAGATTTTTAATCTCTGAAACTCTGACAAATTCTATAAAAGACCCAAAACTATTAGAAAGTTTCAATGATAAAGAGTCAAATTATAACAGCGAGTCATTCCTATTATGGGCACATAGTTCACTTCAAAAAGAACCTTTTAATTCATCACTAAATATATATGATGATAAATTATCTTTGCTCGGATCCTTTTCTACTAATGGAGAAGATCAGAATATTCAGATAAATAATTTATCTATAAACAATAATGAAAAACCTAAAATTATTGAGACATATCAATCCGACGATTCCACAAAAAAAAATGTTACCGGTGTAATTTCTATAATTGATAAGGGAATTGTTCAAGGCTATCTAGTTGCTTCAATAGAATATGATTTAAATACTTTATTTGTTAATAATATTCCGGACTTCCTTTCTTCAAAAAATAATATAATAAATTCCGTATTAGATATTAATAATTTAAAGATATTTATTTTTGATAAAAATAAATTGTCGCAAGTTTATGGAAATATATACCCATCTCTTGATCAAATAAAACCAATTCTAAATGCACATTATAATGCTAATAAGGAAGCTTGGATAAACCTGAATTTAAATGGCGAAAATTATTTTGTATATGCACTGAAAAATTCCGTAAATGGCAATCAAGTCATAACAGCAGTCGCTACTGGTGAAAAGAAAATATCATGGGACCTGTATAATTTCTTTAAAATATTTCTTATTCAAAGTTTATTTATTTTAATTTATTCTTTAGTAATACTG
>JAJXTM010000282.1 GCA_021783875.1 Bacteroidota bacterium | reverse complement strand
AACTCAATTCCCCTTTCTTTAGCATACTCAAGAATGACGAGACCAAGAGCAGCTGAGTGGGAAAAAAAACCTGCTTTCCCCGGGGACATAATAATTGGTGCAAGGCTGGCATTTAATCTTACTTCCGGGTCAGTGTTCATTAAACCAAGACAACTTGGTCCTAGTAACCTAACACCATTAATTCTTGTAAGGTCTACTAATTTCTTTTGTCTTTCTTTTCCCGATTCTCCAGCATCAGCAAAACCGGCGGAAACAACAACAATTCCTTTAGCGCCTGCATGAATAGCTTCTTCAGCAACTGATTGAACGTTTTCAGCAGGAACAGCAATTACAGCTAAATCAATTGTCTCAGGTAATTCTTTAACAGATGAAAATGTTTTGATTCCATAAATTGAAGCTGCATTAAAATTTACCGGATAAACAGTTCCGTTAAAATCTGCATTAATAATATTTTTGAATACAATATTACCTATCGATTTGGAATCTCTGGATGCCCCGATTACCGCAACAACTTTTGGTCGAAGCAAAGGTATTAGCGAGTTAGCAACAGCAATTCTTTCTCTCAAATCAGTAATTTCCCACAATGATGCTGCGCCATTTAAAGGAAGCTCAATATGGACAGTATCGGAATTCCATACTTTATGTTTTTCAAACCCTGAACTATTAAATACATTAATCATCGATTGATTCTCGGGCAGAACTTCAGCTTCAAGTTCAATAATTCCATTAGCTGCGGCTATTCCGGCAAGACGTTCGACAAGAAGTGTACCTATTCCCTTCCCCTGATATGCATCCTCAACAAGAAATGAGACCTCTGCAGAGTGACCATTACCTATTGCGGAATAATTTCCGATTCCGATTATTTTTTGTTCACTATCATCTCCGGTAAGAGCAAGTATTGAAACTGTATTTTTAAAATCTGATTCGCAAAGAATTTGAATTATTTTTTGAGGGACCTCGGATATTGAAGCCATAAATCTCATTCTAAGGCTTTCTTGAGACAACCTTTTCATGAATGATTCTAATAGGTTAATATCTTCTAGCGAAGCAGTCTTAAAATATATCCCTTGACCGTTTTTAAGGAAAACATTTTCCCTATAAGCAGCTCCTTCTGTTATAATTCGGAACATATATCAATCACCTTTTAAATTCCAAGTGAATTATATATAAAAATAATAGAGGTTGCAAATATAAAATGCACCTAATAAAATGTTTTACTTAGTATTTATTATTTTAATATAACCGGAGAACCTCCTACTAATACCGGTATATTCTTTTCATAAACAAGTTTATTAAATGCAGGAATATCTATATCAATAATTTTATTAAAATAACTTAAATATGAATTAAGATCATTCTTTAAATCCTTCATTTCATTAATTAACATTTTATTTGGTGATGAATCATAATCACTGGAGAGCCAATATCGCAAATTGAATATCCAATTTCGAAATTTTGACAGATAATGGATATCATCTTCACCGACATTTGGTTGAGATTTTGTTTCAATTAAAGTATCTTTCAAAACCGATAAAGTTGAATCAATTTCATTAGAGCTTTTCAATATTGGCATAAATTGATTTTCCTCTTTGTCAGCGGAGAGCAATTTAATTACTCTTTTAATATTTGCTACTTGAGAGTGGATATTTTCAATCCTATTTAATACTTCATTCAATGAAGAAATTTCATTTTGAACCTCTTTAACAGCGACAAACTGTTTCTTTGCTTCATCAAAATTATATGGTAGACGAGGATCAGGATTTAATTCAAAAGATTGACTTTCATTACTGCCATTAAAATCTATTTTGACTTTATAATTTCCCGGTAAAGCAGTCGGTCCAGCATGATAATTAGGGTGTTTGCCATGGATAGTATCGGCATAATAAAAACGACCGCTTGAATAATTTAGATTCCAAAACATCCTATTAATTCCTTTGTGTTCGGTTCCGTATAGTGTATCAACAATAGTTCCCTTATCATCTGTAATTTCTATTTTTACCGGAGTTTGATGTTTACTAATTTCCTCTTTTGTAGCTTTAATTGAATCGGGTATAAAATAATCAATCACAGCACCCATTGGAGGATTTGGAGCAGTATATTTCCCCGATTCATTAAAACCTTCTTTATACCAAATATTAAAAAGATAAGCGGGTAAAACACTAAACAATTTAAATTTATCAGCGCTGGACGAAGCCATTTCTTCAAGCGGAGTAATATTGTCACATATAAATATTCCTCTACCGTGAGTAGCTACAACTAGATCGTGATTTTTCTTTGCAAATTTCAAATCAAATACCGGGACAGTAGGAAAATTACTTTTAAAAATATTCCATTTTTCTCCGTAATCATTTGAATAATAAAGTCCCGTCTCGGTACCGGCAACCAGAAAACCTTTCATATTTGGATCTTCTCTTACAACAATTGCATAAGAGTTCTTTGGTAATCCATTTGATATAGATTGCCATGTTTTACCATAATTTTCAGTTTTATAAAGATAGGGATTAGAATCATCCAACATGTGTCTGTCAATAGCAATATAACAGGTTGAGGGATTAAAAGGAGAAACATCTAATTGATAAACTCTCCCCCAATCCGGGACGTCAGGAATATTTTTAGTTACATTAATCCAATTTTTACCGCCATCTTTTGTAACTTGCACCTGACCATCATCAGTGCCAATCCAAATAACATTGGAATCAAGAGCAGAAAGTCCTATTGAGAGAATAGTACCGTAATTTTCTGCGCCGCTAATATCCTTATTAATTAATCCCCCGCTAAGTTTTTGTTTTGATTTATCGTTCTTGGTTAAATCAGGACTAATAGTTGCCCACGATTTTCCGCCGTCAAAAGTTTTAAATAAAACATTTCCGCCAAGAAAAACTTCATCAGCATCATAATTGGAAACAGCAATCGGAGTTGTCCAATTAAATCTGTATTTAAGATTTGACGGTTGTTTATCCGAAGTATCAAAAAAATATGGGCGTATTTGATTTGTAATGCCTTTTTTTAGATCCACTCTTTGAACAAAGCCGTCTTGCGATTCTGCATAAATAATATTTGGATCACTTTTCGATGGAACTACATATTCTCCGTCTCCACCGGCAACAACGAACCAGCCAGATCCATCAACACTTCCCCCGTTCATATTTCTAGATGGTCCATACCAAGCATTATTATCCTGCAACCCGCCTCCTAAGTTATATATATAAGATGAATCCAGGGCGACTTGGTAAAATTGCTCAATTGGAATGTTATTTAAGAAATGCCAGGAATTACCGGAGTTCATAGAAAGATAAACTCCTCCGTCATTACCTTCAATTATTCTTTCCGGGTTTTTAGGATCAATCCAAATTGCATGATGATCAACATGAATTCCTTTATTTATTGAATGGACAGTTTTCCCGCCATCATTAGATACCGTAATAAGAAAAGAAAGAAAATATATTTTTTGATCATCCTTAGGCGAAACTTCCATTTTAGAGAAATAAAAAGGTCGTACGTTTAATTCATGATTATCGCTTACCATTTGCCAATGAGTACCGAAATCATGCGAATCCCAAAGCACACCTGATTTACTTTCTATTAATGAATAAACATGCTCAGGATTTGAAATAGAAGTTGCAAAGGAAATCCTGCCTAATAAACCTTTAGGAATTCCCTCGTTGATTTTTTTCCAAGTATCTCCTCCGTCTTTTGATTGATAAATTCCGCTTCCATCACCACCGTCATTTAATGCCCACGGATAGCGTACAACTTGCCAAGTCCCTGCAAGCATAATCTCAGGATTATCTGGCTGCATTGCTATGTCTGAGACTCCCGTAGTATC
>JAJXTM010000281.1 GCA_021783875.1 Bacteroidota bacterium | reverse complement strand
AGATGAAGAAACAATTTTTAATTCCGTAAAAAAGACTAATAAAGCAATTGTTATACATGAAGACACACTAACCGGTGGATTCGGCGCAGAAGTGGCGGCAAGGATTTCTGATTCCTGTTTCCAATTTTTAGATGCTCCTGTAAAAAGAGTTGCCTCTAAAGATTGTCATATTCCTTTTGCACCGATTCTTGAGAATGCTGTTCTGCCGAATCGTGAGGTAGTATATACCGGAATTAAAGACCTTTTAAAATTTTAATTTAATAAGTTGAGTTTAGGAGATACAAAATGAATATTATTATGCCGAAAATGGGTGAAAGCATTACAGAAGGCACTATTATAAAATGGCATAAAAAAGTCGGTGATAAAGTTAAGATTGATGAAATTATTTTTGAAATAAGCACAGATAAAGTCGATACTGAAATTCCTTCGCCTACGGACGGTGTGCTGACTGAAATAAAATATAAAGAAGGCGACACAGTAGCAATTGATACTGTAGTTGCCATAATTATAGGTAGTAATGAAAATGTTTCAGCGGATAAAGCGCAATCAGTTCATCCGCAGGATGCTATTAAATCTGAAGTCCCGGAAAAAGTTGTTGATTTACCTGAAGTGAAAAATTTACAAACCCCACCTGAAAGGATTATAGAAAACAATAAATCTGTCTCGTCTAAAAATTCAGTTTCTATTCAAATGCCGAAGATGGGAGAATCGATTATGGAAGGTACCATAATCAAATGGCATAAAAAAATTGGTGATAAAATTAAAAAAGACGAGACAATTTTTGAAATAAGCACAGATAAAGTTGACACTGAGGTACCTTCACCTACAGATGGTATATTAGGGGAAATTATGGTGGCGGAACAAGAGACTGTTGCAGTCGGTACTATAGTTGCCAAGATTGATACTGGGCTATCTGCTTCAGATTTTAAAAACAATAATGAGAAAATATCAATTCAATCTACCGTAAAACCGGCAGAGAAAATTAATACAAATCCAACTGCTGACGACAAACGGTCTTTTGTTCCTGAAGAAAAAGAAGTCGGAAGCGAATCATTATTTCTATCACCCTTAGTAATGAATATTGCCAAAAAGGAAAATGTTAGTTCCGGCGAAATCTCTTCTATCACCGGTTCAGGTTTGGATGGACGTATTACAAAAAAGGACATCCTTAGTTATATAGAAAACAGAAACGAATCTAAGATAAGTGCAAATGAAGAGACTGTAATTGCAGCTCAGCCAAAGACTTCTGATTCGACCGGTTTATCATTCAATTATGGATCATTAAAGTCTTCAAATAACGCAAATGATATTGAAATAATTCCTATGGATAATATTCGGCAGAGAATTATGCAGCATATGGTTAATAGCCGTGATACATCTGTGCATGTATCAGCAATGCTAGAAGTAGATATGAGCAAAATTTATAATTTCATTAGAAATAACAGAGACGCATTTCTAAAGAAAGAAAATATTAAATTGACTTATATGCCGTTTATCGCCCGGGCATGCATAAAAGGACTACAGCAATTTCCACTAATTAATTCGACAATTGAAGGACCGTCAATTTTACGCAAGAAATTCATTAATCTTGGAATAGCAGTTGCTATTGAACCAAGTGGGCTGATAGTTCCGAATATAAAGCTGGCAAATGAAAAAAACTTAACCGGTCTGGCAAAATCAATCAGTGATCTTGCTTTAAGAGCTAGGACGAAAAAATTAACTCCCGATGATATTTCAAACGGTACTTTCACAATTACTAACTATGGAGTTTTCGGTACAATTTTCGGTACACCGATTATTAATCAGCCGGAAGTTGCCATTCTTGGAGTAGGTTCAGTTATTAAAAAACCTGTTGTAATAGAAATTGAGGGTGCGGATGTTATAGCAATTAGACCAATAATGGCGTTAACTTTATCGCATGATCATCGTTTAGTTGACGGAATGTTAGGCGGGAAATTTCTAAAATATCTTAAAGAAACTTTAGAAAACTTTGATATAAGTGAAATTTAGTTTAAGAAAGTTATGAAATGATAATAAATCATCATCAAAGAGCATTCAAAGAAGAGGCGGAAAAAGCTAAATCTCCTCTTGGAAAAAGACCAGATTGGTTAAAGGTAAAATTGCCTACCGGAGAAAACTACAGTGATGTTAAGAATTTGATGCGAAATCAAAATTTACATACTGTGTGTGAAGAAGCGCGTTGCCCGAATATTGCTGAATGTTGGAATAACAGATCTGCTACATTTATGATACTTGGCGATACCTGCACCAGGACGTGCGGATTTTGCAACATTAAATCGGGACTTCCGACAGAGCTTGATCTAAATGAACCGGCGAGGGTAGCAGATTCTGTAAAGGAATTAGGCTTAAAACACGTTGTAATTACATCTGTGAATAGAGATGAATTGAAAGACGGCGGAGCATCTATATTTCGGGAAGTTGTCCGATTAATAAATGTTAACAGCCCAAACACAACAATAGAAATATTAATTCCGGACTTTAAAGGTGACGAAGAATCATTTGAAATTATTATGCAGAATCCTCCTGATATTCTAAATCATAATTTAGAGACTGTCCCCAGACTTTATCATGCTGTTCGTCCTCAGGCAAAATACGAAAGAAGTCTGAATTTGATTAAATGGTTCAAAACAAAATTTCTTAGAACAAAAAGCGGAATTATGGTCGGAATAGGTGAAAAAACGGATGAAGTTTTATCTCTGATGCAGGATTTAGTAAATCACGGATGCGATATTTTGACAATCGGGCAATATTTACAGCCGACGAAATTACATCTTCCGGTTGATAGATTTGTTTCGCCTGAAGAATTTAGAATGTATCATGATGAAGGTCTAAAGATGGGCTTTAAGATAGTTGAGTCTTCTCCTTTAGTAAGAAGCTCATACCATGCCGATAAGCATGCTTCCGCTATATTTTAGCAAAATTTATAACTAAAAATATTTGTATAATCTGAATCTAATCATTAAATTTGGCAACTAAAATTTTATGATAGAAGGGAAATAATGAGTCAGGCAAAAGGAAAAATTATACAGGTTATCGGACCTGTAGTTGATATTGAATTTGAAGAGGGTCATTTACCTAAAATATATAATGCTCTTAAAATTCCCAGAACCAATACTGAAGGAATACAGGAAGATTTAATAGTCGAAGTTCAGCAGCATCTTGGAGAGGATAGAGTAAGGACAGTCTCAATGGATTCCACAGACGGATTAGTCCGTGGAATGGAAGCAATAGATACTGACGAACCAATAACAGTTCCTGTCGGCCCTGAAACTTTAGGAAGGCTTATTAATGTTATCGGAAACGGTATCGATGGATTGGGAGATATAAAAACTGCTAAAAAATATCCTATACACAGACCTTCACCATTGTTTAAAAATCTTTCCACAAAAACAGAAATTTTTGAAACTGGAATCAAGGTAATTGATCTTATTGAGCCTTATTCAAAAGGCGGAAAAACAGGATTATTTGGCGGTGCCGGTGTAGGTAAAACGGTAATTATTCAGGAATTAATACATAATATAGCACAAGAGCATGGCGGTTATTCTGTATTTGCCGGTGTTGGCGAAAGGACTCGTGAAGGAAACGATTTATGGTTAGAGATGAAAGATTCCGGTGTTTTAGCAAAAACAGCTTTAATATTCGGACAAATGAATGAACCTCCGGGTGCAAGATTAAGAGTTGCATTGACAGCATTAACAGTTTCCGAATACTTCAGAGATGAAGAGGGAAGAGACGTTCTTTTGTTTATCGATAACATATTCCGTTTTACTCAGGCAGGTTCAGAAGTATCAGCACTTTTGGGTAGAATGCCT
>JAJXTM010000280.1 GCA_021783875.1 Bacteroidota bacterium | reverse complement strand
AGCTGCTTCGAAAGTTATTACCATCTGCTAAAATCGATGCGCTTACAATGTTCACCGGAGCTAAAGAAATGTATGAAAGAAATCCATTTATTGACCACGTATACTACTTTGATTTTTTAAATAGTTCTTTATTTTCTTCATTAAAATTTTCATTGAGACTTCGCAATAAATACGATGCAACTATAAATGTTTATCCGTCTAATAGGAAAGAATACAATTTAATAAGCTTCCTTCTCGGTGCTAAATCAAGATGTGCTGCGATATATGTGAGAAAAGACTTTCAAAATTTGGGATTTCTTAACAATACGAGGATTAACGAAGTTGATTCTAAGCATAATGTTCAAACCAATATAAAAATTATTGAAAAGCTTTTAAAAATAAATATTAATGAGGAACCTGACTTATCATTCCCCTTAACCGATCAGGATGAATTAGTTGCTTCAAATTATTTTAATGAAATAAAATTAAAAGAAAAAGATTTGGTCATAGGATTTCATCCGGGATCAGCAACACTGAAGAATCACATTAATAGAAGATGGGCACCCGAGAAGTTTGCAGCACTTGCAATACGATTGATTAAAGATTTTGGTGCATCAATATTTATATTTGGAGGTCCTGAAGAAAATGAATTAAAAAATTCAATCAAAAATATGATTGGGCTTTCTTCTGCTTTTATAATAAATACAAAAACATTTCCGCAAAATGTCGCAATCGCCAAACGCTGTAATGTTTTTGTCACAAATGACTCTAGTATGATGCATATTGCTTCGGCACTCAAAAAGAATGTTGTAGCACTGATTGGTCCTACAAATGTGAATTATATTCATCCATGGAAAACTAATTATAAAATTATTTCATTGAATTTAAATTGTTCGCCCTGTTTTTTTTACTCACCGAGACCGCTTATTTGTTCAAGAGCTGATACGAAATATAAATGTATAAAAGAGATTGAAGTTGATACCGTTTATAATGCTGTAATCGATTTTATAAACAAAATCAAAAAATAATTATTAACTTAAGCTGCTTTTAAAAAAGTCGGCAATTTCTTCGGCTTTATCAAAATATTTAATTAATCCTGAGGAGCGTTTTTCAAATTCAATTTGTTTTTCCATAACACTCACAATTTCTCTCCACATTTCAGAGTTGCACACTGCAGGTTTTTTCTTTGCCAAATTTTTATTCATCAGCTCCCAGACTGCCGCTAATTCCAATAAAGTACCGGTTCCTCCTTTTAGAATCAAATAGCCGTCTCCGGTTTCTATAAGTTTCACAATTCTTTCGAATAGTGTAGTACATTTTATTTCTTTAGTTAGGAATTCACTTGGAGCTGCGCCCCATAAGTCAACAGTAATACCGATAGCTTCTCCGCCGCACTCTGTGCAGCCTTTGGAGGCAGCATGCATTATTCCGCGGTAGCCTCCGGTACAAATATTAAAATTATTTAAAGCTAATAACCTGCCGAGTTGATAGGCAAAATTAAATTCACTATCCCCTTCTTTTGGAATTGAGCTTCCGAAAATTGTTATTATTTTCTTCAAAACTATATTATTGATTATAAATAAAAATTCTTTTCCCATTTATGAACTTTTAATTCTTCTAAAAGTTCCTGAGAAAGAGGTCCTTTGTTAATAGACTTAATATTGGCATTTAGATTTTTCTCTTTTCGCATTCCGGGAATAACCGATGTCACAGCTTCAAAACTAATAATGTACCGTAATGCCGCTTCAGCTAATGACTCTGTCTCCGATTTCACATCTTTCCATATTTCGTCGGTGCGAAGTTTTACTTCAACTTTTCTTTTATCCTTGAAATAGCTATTTCTGAAATCGCCGACAGGAAATTCCGTTGAAGGATCAATGTTTCCGGTTAATGCACCTTCATCAAAAGGCACTCTGGCAAGAATGCTGATTTTATTTTCATGACAAAACGGAAAAAGTTTTTCTGAAGGCTTTTGTTCAAATATATTAAAAATAACCTGAAAGCTATCTATCAGCCCTGTTCTACCGGCCTCAATTCCGTTATTTGGCTGATGATCATTAATAGAAATTCCAAAGAAACGAACTTTCCCGTCTTTTTTTAATCTATGAATAGCTTCTTTCCACTCATCTTCCTTCGCCCATTTATCATTCCAAACATGAAATTGTTGAAGATCTATGTAATCTCTTTTCAGGTTACGTAAACTTTCTTCGGTTTTTTCTATGATATATTTTGTGGGAAATGATTCATTTAAATTGGAATTATCCGAAGCAGGCCATTCATTTTTTTTTGACGGAACTTTTGTTGCTATAAATAATTCTCTTCCGCAATCTGCTTCAACTTCTCCTACTAACTTTTCGCTATGCCCGTTACCGTATACAAGTGCTGTATCAAAGAAATTAATTCCAGCATCTATTGCCTTACGTAAAGTCTTTTTAGATTCTGCATCTTCTGCCCCTATCCACATAGTCTTACCTATTCCCCAGCAACCGAACCCAAGCTGCGAAATTTTATACTTGGACTTTGCAAATTGTTTCATTAACATAATTTTACTCGCTTTCTAGAATACGTTTAATAAATTAGAATTTATTAAAACCAAAATTAAAATACTATTTTAAAAGATATTTGCAAATTCAAAAAATCATAATAGCTATTACAAGTTTTCAAAATTCTTTGTACATTATAATTTGTTTGCACTTATTATTTTATTAAGGTATGTTTTTGATATATAAAAAATAATTCTATTAATAAAATCAATGATATTAAATAATATAGACCATATTGCTATTGCCGTTAAGAACCTAGAACAATCAATAAAATTATATGAAGAAATGTTCGGACTTAAATGTTATTTAATTGAAGATGTAGATGATCAAAAAGTAAAAACTGCATTTTTTAAATTAGGCAATGTTAAATTGGAACTTCTTGAATCAAGTGATCCTCAAAGCCCAATAGCAAAGTTCATTGAAAAAAGAGGTGAGGGCATGCATCATATTGCTTATTTAGTCGAAGATGTTCAATCTTCATTGATAGAATTGGAAGGAAAGGGAGTACAATTGATAGATAAGTATCCCCGAACGGGTGCCGAAAATCTAAATATTGCATTTATTCATCCAAAATCGACTTTCGGAGTTCTTACTGAGCTTGTAGGAAAGAAAAAATAATTTAAAATCAATATTTAATACAAATGAATTGGTCAGATTTTTTTAAAAATAAAAAGTTACTAATTAGATTTACATATTCTGTAATTAGCTTAATCATTATTTTATTCTTGATGACTCATTTTCTTAATTTTGTTGAGCAAAGGCAGGGTGTAGTACTTAATGATCCTCTTTTAAATAGTCTAAGACCAATTAACCTGACTTGGTTAATTTTTACGGTAATTTATTTATCCTTAATTCTAACAATAGCCCTCATAATTAAAAATCCCATGAATTTATTATTTGCTTTCAGAGCTTATAGCCTAATGATAGTTCTGAGAATAATTGCTATGTATTTACTGCCTCTTAATCCTCCAGTGGGAATGATCCAATTAAATGATCCTTTTGTGCAATTTTTTGGATCCGGTAAAATACTTACTAAAGATTTATTTTTTTCAGGTCACACAGCTACTCTTTTTCTTTTCTATCTTCTTATAGACAAGAAAATTTATAAAAATATTCTATTGGGACTTACCATTATTGTAGCATTCTCGGTTTTGGCTCAACATGTGCACTACTCGATAGATGTATTTGCCGCCCCGTTTTTTTCGTACGCAGCTTATACGGTAGTTAAATCTTTAAGCAAATCAGAAAAATTATTATAATAGAATTATCTATTCATGAGTTTCTAAAATGAACAAACAAGAAAATATTAATGTAAATGAA
>JAJXTM010000279.1 GCA_021783875.1 Bacteroidota bacterium | reverse complement strand
CCAGGGACTACCTAATGACCCATATAAGTTCACGGGCAAAGAACGTGACAATGAGACTAATTTAGATTATTTTGGAGCCAGGTATTATGAAAGCTCATCAGGAAGGTGGCTAAGCGTTGATCCGATGAGGGATAAGTATCCGGGATGGAGTAGTTATAATTATGTTGAAGATAACCCAGGAAGATTTATTGATCCGGATGGGGAAGATGTGATTGTCTTAAGTGCACCTAATGGTGCTCATTATGCTGGACATTCAGCAGTCCTGATTGGGAACAATAAAACCGGTTGGACATATTATTCAAAAGACGGTACAACAGCTTCGAATGGATTAATTGGCCAATCAAAACCAGATGAAGGAAGACATTTTAACAGCCTAAAAGAATTTTCTGAAAAAATTAATAATGAAGATGCTCACAGGGACAAGCCATATACCCAAGCATACCAAATTACCTCTACGTCTGAACAAGATCAAAAAATGATGACAGCAGCCGACAAGGCTGTCAAAAGTGATTACATTATAGGAGCTCAAGACTGTATCCAAGCTACTTCTACCACTTTAGAGGCAGCTGGACTTAATCCTGGTAC
This sequence comes from Bacteroidota bacterium, assembly GCA_021783875.1. Lineage (GTDB taxonomy): Bacteria > Bacteroidota > Ignavibacteria > Ignavibacteriales > Ignavibacteriaceae > FEN-1297. Next base: position 3,264 of record JAJXTM010000279.1, on the reverse strand, counting down.
TCAGCTAACAGTTGATCCAACTTCTGGCATTGTGGTAGAATCTTTATCACCCATACCTGTAATTCGTTATGAATTCATTAAAGAAAATAATAAAGGCACTGATGTGTCCGATCAGTTAGTACAACCTAAAAAGGAAGATGAAAAAAAGAAGGATAAAGACAATGAGGGGCAATAAGAAAAAGTTAATTATCAATTTGAAAATAATACTAATAACCTTTATTGGTTTAGCATTTATATATTTAGCTATTCTAATATTAGGATCATTCTTAAATGAAGGACCTGGTATTAGTCTTAATATCAAAGATTCCAAAGAAAACGGAGTATTTATTGCTCAATACCATTTATTAGGTGATTCAATATGTATTAATAAAAATACAACTATAAAAGTAGGAGAAATTTGGGTTGAGCGGATTTGGGCACAAGGAAATATTTTCCATCGTGTTGTAACTTCAACCCAAAATAATCCTTATTCCAATTATGGATTATATATGGAAATACCTCAAGATCAATTAAATAAACTTGTTAATTTTTTCGGGAAATTTATTGATAAAGCATGTTTCTTAAATTCAGAAAAAACTCCTATGTGGTATAGAGGTGGAGGTGGAAAAATGTTTTTATATGTTAATTATGCTAAACTACCTTCACGGAAGGAAGAATTTACAATTTTAAAAAGAACTGATACATTGAACACTGTAATAATTCCTCAAAAATGGAACAATCCAAAAATATTAGGAACCTTTACAATTGAGCGGAAATAGTCTAAATAATAAAGATAGAGTCTGTAAAATAATTTGTGTAAATGGCATTTTAGCATCATAAGAAAGGCGTAAGCCTTTCTTCAAAAATAATAGAAAAATTAGAAAGAACAATAGCCCAGTTTCTTATGGGCATCGTCCATTTCTTTGAAATATCTCTGTAAGCAAGGTACAGCATTTTTTTAAGAGCGTCATCCATCCATAGGCTGGTAAGCTATTAGGGAAAAGCGACCTGGTTTTTGTAACTTTTCTAAACTGACGATGAACCGACTCAACTGCATTGGTAGTGTAAATAACAGTTCTTACCTCTTCCGGGTACTTGAAGTAAATTGCCAGGTTATTCCAGTTTTGTCTCCATGATTTTAATGCCAAAGAATATTTTTTAGACCATCTGTCTTCAAGCTCTTTGAGATTTTCTAGGGCTGCTTGCTCTGTAGCAGCAGAATAAACCGGCTTAAGTTGTTTCATAAATTCCTTCTGATTCCCCAACCCAGAGACCAAGCAAGTCTTTTCTACCGCTTGTTTCAACCCCAAGACAAGTATAGGCAGCCTTTGATGTTACCTTCTTTGAGCCTTCATCTCTTACTTTGTAATGAATAGCGTCAAAGAATACTATCGGATAAATCCCTTCAAGAGGTCTGTTCTGCCACTGAATTGCGATGTCGACTATTTTCTCTGTAATGTTTGAAATAAGTGTAGCTGATACATCTAAACCGTATAGCTCTTGAATATGCGACTGTATATCCCGAACTGTCATTCCCTTTGCATACATGGAGATTATTTTATCTTCAATTGGACCAATGGTTCTTTCATATTTTTTGACTATGATTGGATCAAAGTCTCCATTGCGGTCACGGGGAACTGTGATTTCAATTTCTCCGTTATCGTTCTTAAGTGTTTTATGAGTTTTACCGTTACGGCTATTGCCGCTGTTCTTGCCTGCTGGGGAATGTTTCTCGTATCCAAGGTGTTCGGTCAGTTCGCTTTCAAGCATCTGTTCTAAGGATCTGGCTATAAGCTTTTTTATAGCTCCTTCCTTACCCATCAGGTCTTCGTAGTTCTTTGCTTTTGATAGGTCAGCCTTAAGCTGTTCGATCATTTCTTCGGTTAGTTCCATAAGTGTAAAGTTCCTTTCGGATTTTGGTTAATGAATTTGTTATTTAAGAAATAAATAATCAAGAACTTTCGCAGAGGATAAGCTACGTTCGGCTACGCCTCACTCCGCTTATCCTCAAGTCCTTCATTAACCATTTACACAAAATTATTTACACTCCTGATATTAAATATAATCTTTATCAGTATCGATCTTACTTAGTTTATTATTGCGTATATATCTGCAAACATACGGACTGACTGGAGTATTTAATTCTTCCGACAGTTGTTTTGCAGCTAAATACCTCCACTATAATTCCCGCAAAATTTAAATTATCATCTTTATTAACTGCCCAATATTCTCCATACTACAACATTTTGCATTTGATAATCATTCGAATAATCTATCCTATTCTTCTAGATTTATGTTAAATATTTATTATCCTTCAAATTTATTATTGAAAAGGACTTCATATTGTTTTAAATTGCATACATAATGGAAAAAATTTCTTTTATTAAAATGAGCGGTGCAGGGAATGATTTTATCGTTATTGATAAAAAATTGAATCCTTTGCTTAACCTTGATCATAAAATTATTAGAAAATTGTGTGACCGCCGCTATGGAATTGGTGCCGATGGAGTTATTACAATTTCCGATTCTAAGATTTATGATTTCGAAATGGAATATTTTAACGCCGATGGCTCTACTGGCAGTCTTTGTGGAAATGGCGCAAGATGTGCTATTAGATTTGCTGAATATTCTTCAAGGCTGCATGGTAATAAAACCAATTTTCTATCAAATGCAGTCCAATATGCCGGAGAAGTTCTAAAGGATAATTTAATAAAATTTAATTTTAATTCACCTAGTAAATTAAAATTAAATTTCAAAGTAAAAGCCGGAAATCAATTGATCAATTCTTGCTATATTGATACCGGATCTCCTCATGTTGTTATAAAAATTGATGATGTTCTTCAATATACGAACCGCTTAGAATCTAAATATTCAAATTTAGACCAGTTCCCAGTCCTTGAATTGGGCAGAGAAATTCGATACCTAAAAGAGTTCTCCCCAGAGGGAGCTAATGTAAATTTTATTAAAATTATTGATGGAATTGTTCATATTAGAACTTATGAACGGGGCGTGGAAAATGAAACTCTATCTTGTGGGACTGGATCAACAGCTTCAGCTATCATTAGCTATCTTATCGATAATCTTCAACCGCCAATTTCATTATTTACCCGTGGTGGAGATAAATTAGTCGTGAACTTTAATATTGAAAATCAAAAAATTGAAAACCTTTCTTTAACTGGTCCTGCTAATATAATTTTTAGTGGAGAAATTTTAACTTAAAATATACCATAATAATCGGAGCATAAATGCCAAAAGTAATATTCACAATTCAATATGAACTAAAAC
>JAJXTM010000278.1 GCA_021783875.1 Bacteroidota bacterium | reverse complement strand
CGTTTTTGACTTACCTTCTTCCTTTGCTATGAGAGCTTCTTTTATAGCGCAGGCAATGGCGTGGTTAGATTCTGGTGCAGGTATTATGCCTTCAGTTTTGGCAAATTTGACACCGGCTTCAAAGCATTCAATTTGATGAAAGGCTTGAGCTTCTATAAGCTTATCTTTTAATAATTGACTTACAATAGCACCAGCACCATGATACCGAAGTCCTCCTGCATGAATCGGGGCAGGCATAAAAGTATGTCCTAATGTATACATTGGAATTAAAGGAGTAAGACCTACAGTATCGCCGAAATCATATCTAAATTCTCCTTTAGTAAGTTTAGGACATGAAGCTGGTTCCGCGGCAATAAATCTTACATTTTTCCCTTGACGGAAATTTAGACCAAGGAAAGGAAATGAAATACCAGCAAAATTTGAACCACCGCCAAAACACCCTATTACAATATCCGGGAAATCCTCTGCTAATTCCATTTGCTTAATTGCTTCAAGACCAATAACGGTTTGATGTAAGAGGACATGATTAAGCACACTTCCAAGTGAATATTTTGTATCACTGCTTGTAGCTGCTCTTTCAACAGCCTCTGATATTGCAATACCAAGACTTCCTGGAGAATTAGGATCCATTGAAAGGACTTTGCGTCCAGAATCAGTTTTATTTGTCGGAGATGAGAATACATTTGCACCCCAAGTATTCATCATAAATTTTCTATATGGTTTTTGATCATAGCTAATCTTAACCATATATACTTCTAGCTCTATCCCGAAATGGTTACAAGCAAAACTAAGAGCGCTTCCCCATTGACCGGCTCCCGTTTCTGTAGATAATTTTTTAACACCTTCCATCTTATTATAATATGCTTGAGGAACTGCTGTATTTGGTTTATGTGAACCGGCAGGACTTACACCTTCATATTTATAATAAATTTTTGCAGGAGTATCAAGAAGCTTTTCAAGATGAGTTGCTCTGAACAAAGGACTAGGGCGCCATAATTTATATACATCTCTTACTTCTTCTGGAATATCTATCCATCTTTCTTTAGAAACTTCTTGCTTTATTAATTCCATAGGAAAGAGAGGAGCTAAATCAGCAGGTCCTAATGGTTGTTTGGTTCCTGGATGAAGCGCTGGTAATGTTGGATTAGGCATATCTGCCTGAATGTTGTACCATTGCTCCGGAATTTCTTTTTCGGAAAGCACATACTTTTTTGTTTTTTCCATACTAATAGTCTTGAATTTTAAGTTAAATAATTTTAAATATTTTGAATTAATATATTAGATACTGATAAGATAATTTCGGAATCAGTTTTTGCTGAGCCGGTTGATATGCTTGATTTCTTTTGCAATGCTTATATTTTAGGTAGCACGCTATAATCTTAATAATTTTATTTCAAATATATCTTAATTATAATAAATTTTCAAGGAATATTAAAAATGTTTTTATTATAATACAGTAACGAAAAATATATTTTCAATTTCACATTTTAGAGAATTCAATCTTTCTTTGCTTGTTTCCAATTCTTGCATTATAGAATACTTTGCATCTTGAAATATATCTTTCAGATCGTTAAACAAGTTATGATAATAAATTATTCCATCCTGTAAATTTTTCACAAAACCTAAAAGATATTTTTCTTGTTTATCAAGATTAGAACGCCTCGATTCATTAATTTTAGCTTTAAGAAAATCAATATAAATATTAAGTTCTTTTATAAACATATTTGGACGGTCATTTCTTTCGATTACATTTGCTCTTCCATATATGTGATCAACAATATCAGTTAAGGACATTACTTTAGAAAAATAAGCAATATTCGGTCCAGGACAAATAGATACTCCTATGCCTTCTACGTCAGTTTCTAAATTATTCACAAGCAAGGCTGAAGTGCCTAATCCCACGCAAATACAAGCTTTATCAACAATTTTATCAAAATGATATTTGTGTTCATCAGAGGATAAGTTTTTGCTATCTAATTCTTTCAATTTTAGAAACTGATATTGACGGGATGCAGTGCAAATACTTCTTTCTGTAAATTCTTTATTATAAAGTTCAACGTATTTCTTAGGACAAGCACTACCAGGCCTACCTTTTGCGATTAGAGAATGTTTCTCAACATCTTTAGTGTTGCCTCTTAGGCAATTGAATGGGACACCCAACGGTGATGTGTCACTGAGATATAGATCATCTTCTTTTGCTTCAGATAATTGTTTCAATGTAGGTTCGTCAACATTTGTTGTTTCAGGGACTAAAAGAAAAGGAGAACCCCAGCCGACAGAATCAACCTTATAAAAGTCTAATAGAAATTGATGTTCCTCGTTGGTACCAACCCCGCCTTGAGCCGAAATTTTTAATGGTAAATTATGATTTGGGAGAACACGATTCTTAATTGATAATGCGCTAATAAAAATACCATGAAGAAAATTGATTAATTCTTGACGTTTATCTCTGAATTCTGCTAAGATTGGACCTAACAGATAACCATCAGTTGCAAAAGCATGTCCACCGCAATTCAGTCCTGATTCTATTCTAAATTCAGATACCCATAGACCTTTTTTTGCAAGAAACTTTCCTTGTATAATAGCTGACCTATAATCACTAACCTTCAAAACAATCTTCTTTTTTATTTTTCCATTTATATCTGGGTAAAAATCTTCAAACTTTTCAATGTAACTATACAACCCCGGATTAATTCCTGCCGAAAATACTATTGATGAATTAAGGTCACTATTAGCGTAACCTCTGAGAGCTGCATGAGCATCATTGTACTCGACCGGTAGTTTTACATCATTTAAGTAATTAACTTTATCGGCTTTTGTCATAATATTGACATCAATACTGCCCATTGACAAATTGTTTTTAATCCAATTTCCTATTTCATTAAAATTTGTATATTTCTCCTTAAAACTATTAAACTCCTGCTTGATTGTCGAACTATCAGGAAGCATGCTGAAATATTTTTTTATTTCAACACTTTTTTCAGTTGCACTATTTCTAAGTTCATCAAATTTTTTTACAGCTAAGAGATTAATAAGATTCAAATAAGAGGTAATTCTTTTTGCTCTATAATCTTCACACTTATCTGTGATCTCTAGATATGGAACATCAAATTTCAAACAATACATTTTCCTTAATCTCTCTAGAAGCATGTCATCAATTAAGGAAATTACCGAATCAATCCCATACTGAGAAACCTTTAAAGGGGTGTCAATAGTGAATCCTATGCCCATTACTGGGATGTGAAAGGAATGTGTTTTTATCATATTCAACTAATTATAATTATCCGCAAAGTTATTTGAACTTTATATTCAATCTAAGTTACTAATATATCTATATATATCCAAAATTATATGTTCAATAAGATTTTGATATTCACTTTAAAAATATATAAAAAGTTTAAGAAACCGCCTTGATTAAACTTTTTGTTATTATTGAAATAATGTCCATCACATTTATAAATTATACGTCTAACCATATAATTTTAAAAATATTTAGAAGAAATAACTAAATTTTTTAAAATAATAGTGGATAATTCCGTTAAATTAGATAAGTTTGTCACGTCAGATTAAAAATATAATTTTAATTTAGGTAAAAAAATATGAGCTTAAAATCGGTTTATAGATTAATTGGAGCAATAGTATTTATAATTGCTGCTACAGTATTATTCATGACAGTGCAACCTTCAGTATCATTTTGGGATCCCGGAGAAATATCTGCAGCATCATATTCATTACAAGTCCCCCATCCACCAGGCGGCCCACTTTGGTTAATAATAGGACGTTTTTTTTCAATGCTTCCTTTCGCTCATAACATTGGTTTCAGGATAAACACTGTATCTGTTCTTGCAGGTGCAT
>JAJXTM010000277.1 GCA_021783875.1 Bacteroidota bacterium | reverse complement strand
CTAATTGTTTTTTGCTTTCAGAAAGCAGTGCCAAGTTTGAAAGACCATCAAACAAAGTCCAAGATGCATCAACACCAGCTGAATAATTATAGGTATCCGTAGTTGAACTAGGAGTAGCGGGTAAATTAATTGTAACTCCCTGCAAATTATAGGTTCTTCCGCTAGTTCCCGGCTGAATAGATCGATTCCAACCATAACTGCCTTGGGCGCTTATGCTTGGGAGTAAATTGCCAATAGCTGCCTTATAATTCGATTCAGACGATTTAAGATTATTTATAGATTTCTGCAAAGTAGAGTTACGCTGCAGAGCAATTTTCACTGACTGATCTAATGTCAAGGTCTTTTGTCCGAAGGTCAGGGTAGAAATTATTAAGACACAAAAGACATATTTATATGCAAAACGCATTATTTACTCCGTAATTTATAAATCTCTTTTCTGATATTTTTAATAAACATTAACAATAGAATTATTCTTACAAAATTCTTTTCAATTTTGGATACAAAAATAGAACTAAACGGATTATATGAAAAATGATATTTATAAGCGGCAAAATAATTACTTATACGGTTTTAACCACACTTAAAAATTTGATTTAAGGAAATGCTTTGTTGCAATCTTATAATTGACTTCAATTTTTTCCAAGATGCTTTTCTTTAATTGACAATAAATATTCAAAAGCATCTTCATAATTATTTTTTATTCTTCCGTCAAGAATGGCATTTTCTATATCACTTTTAATTTCTCCCACTAATTTGGAAGGTTTTAGTTTAAATACTTCCATTATAATTTCACCTCTTACGGGTGATTGGAAGGAACGCAACTTATCTTTTTCTTCAACTTCCCAAACTTTTTTCATGACACGTTCGTAATTATCCAAGTATTTTGATACTTTATCAGGATTTTTACTAGTAATATCTGCACGGCAAAGTGTTATTAAGTCCTCTAGGTCTAAGCCAGCCGAGACAATTAATCTTCTAATTGCACTGTCTGTGACCTCTTCTTTAGCAAGAGCAATCGGTCGAAGATGTAATCGCACTAACTTTTCTACATATTCTAACTTTGAGGAAGGAAGTTTATATTTAACAAAAAGACCTTTCATTAACCTAGCACCAATCTCTTCATGTCCGTGAAAGGTCCAACCAGTACCCTCAACGAATCTCTTTGTTTGAGGTTTAGCAATATCATGTACTAAAGCCGCAAACCTTAACCAAACATTATCGGTAAATTTTGAAATATTATCGACAACTTGACAAGTATGCAGGAAAACATCTTTATGATGGAAGTCGTTTCTTTGTTCAACGCCCGAAAGGTTTGCGATTTCCGGGAAAATAATTTCCAGAACTCCTGAATAAAAAAGTAGTTTAATTCCTATTGAAGGCTGCGGTGAAGATAATATTTTAAGAAACTCATCTGTTATTCTTTCTCTGGAAATAATCTTTAATCTTTCTCTTAAAGCCTTTGAAACAATCATAATTGATTCATCTACAGAAAATCCTAATACAGAGGCAAATCTGAAGGCACGCATTATCCTAAGCGGGTCATCATTTAATGTTATATTGGGATCCACCGGAGTTCTTATTACTTTCAGATGAATATCTTCAATTCCGTTAAAAATATCAATAAGTTCACCGAAATTATCTTTATTGACAGAAACGGCAAGAGTATTTATTGTAAAGTCCCGTCTTTTTATATCGTCTTCGAAAGACCCCGGAGTAATTGCAGGATTACGGCTATCATTGTGATAAGATTCTTTTCTCGCTCCGACAAATTCAAGGTCATATCCCCCTATAGTAAAATGAGCCGTTCCATAAGTTTTAAATATATTCAGCTTATTTATACCAAGTTCCTTTGATAAGAGCGAGGCATAAGATATACCATCGCCTACAACCAAAAAATCCATTTCGAATTTTTCTCTCATAAGAATCAGGTCTCTAACAAATCCGCCGACAATATATACCTTAAGGTTTTTTTCTTCAGCAATTTTTGAAGCAACCTTTAGAAAAGGATAAACAGATAATCTATCAGAAAAGTTCATTTAATATTTTTTCTTTATGATTAAAAAGGATGATTAGATTTAATTTTATTGAAGATATAGATGTAATTTGAATAAGACCAATGTATTAAACTATAATTTTCTTGAAATATTGAATCATAATCCCAATTTTGATTATTTTTGACAGCCAATTCAGCTAATTTTAAAGCCGAATTAAATTCTAGATGTTCAAATAAATATTCCGATAATTTATATAATGAATATACTTCGGGGAAGGTTTTAGTATCCATAGCCCTAGAAAACATTTTTTTTATAAAATTAATATTTATGTTTAAGTTTGATGCTAATTCCAAAATTACAGGGATTGAATAATAGTTATATTCACTTTTATTCATATATTTCAAAATAAGGAAACGGTCAAAATTACTACCATTCAAATATATTTTTAATTTTGCAGGGTCATCATTGAGAGCTAACCTTATTTTTGCGGCTGATATAAAGTAATAATTTGGATTTTCCTGAATAATTTTTTCATAAATAGAGTCAGCTTTATTTGATAAATCGGAAACTGCGTATATATCCGCTAATTTCATTTCAACATTATAAAAATAGCCAGTATCAGTAAATTTAGAAATCTTTGATTTTAATAATTTAATCGCTTTGTTCGAATTATTTTCTTTTAAATAACAATCTGCAAGTCCTATTAAACTTGAATAATTATTAGTTTGGTTACCGATAGATTGAAAATATTTTTCTGCGGAGGAATAATTTTTATTATTATATGATTGCCAGCCTTTGTTTAATTGTTCAGCAATATAGCGCGGGCAATATTTATAAAAAATTGATCTATGTCCATAGTAATAATATGCTTCATCGCTATTATGCTCAATATTAAGCGAATCAAGGAAATGATAAAATTTATTTTGAACTTTTAGAAAAGGCATGTTGAAAGATTCGTAAAAATTATTTGATGAATAATATTTTTTATATTTAGTAATACCATAATTATCTATAAGAAATTTAGAAAAAGAACCAGCATAAACATAAGATATTGAAGATTGGTGAGTATAAAAGGAGTATCCGTTAAAAAGATTTTGAAGATTTACTTTAAAACCATTTTTATATGCAAGACCCGCCATAAAATAGATTGAATGTTCGTCATAAAATGGAGAAGAACTTACAGCAATTCCCTCTATCAAAGCCGGATTTATATTATCGGCAACTTTTAAAATACCAACACCAAATTTTGAAGACATACAATGTGCTAATTCATGCTTCAAAGTTTCTTTATAATCATTTAATGTAATAAAAGAACATCTCAGCCACGGTTTTGCAATATCAGCATTTGCAGTCCCGATTAATTTTTCTTTTTCTTCGTTGCTTTCAAATATATAAGAATTTATTTTTTCATTCCCTTTAATCTCAAGATATTTTTCCAATTGAGAGTAATAGTATTCATGCGTTAAACAAAGTGATTTTTTTAAGTTGTCATCAATTTGAGATGGGAAATGAATAATAAAATGCTTTGTTTCGACTATATTATTTAATTTCCTATTTAATTTTGAAAAGGAAGTTGAAAAATCAAAATCAGATGAATAATAAACAAAAGCTAAAGAAATTAGCAGCAAAGAGGTTAAAAATGTAAATCGTTTAAACTTAGATGAAATTATATATTCATTAGAAAAAATGAAAATAATAGTTCCAGAATAAATTAAGTTTATAATTCGGTAAATGATTAAATGTAAATTTATGTTGATATTTTCATCATAAATAGTTCCAGGGAAAAATGCAAATATTGGATTATAAAAATAAATTTGTGGATTTAAATAAAATTCAACAAATGGGATTGAAAGAATTATTAAGAATAAA
>JAJXTM010000276.1 GCA_021783875.1 Bacteroidota bacterium | reverse complement strand
TTTGTAAAGTATGCGCCAGTCCCGATTAAAGTGCTTAATATAATAAAAGGGATGGCAGGCATCCCAGGAATGAAGGCAAAAAATCCGACAGCTCCGGCAACAATTCCTAATACTCTTGGATTAGACAACAACTGCTTCTTCATTTGAATATCCAGAGCCGTTCCAGCAGCGCTTCTGGTAACAACCAATCCCGCAGAAGTTGCAATTAGAAGTGCAGGAATCTGTGATACCAGTCCATCTCCTATTGTTAATATCGTATAGTTGTGGATAGCATCAGTAAAGGACATTCCTTTCGAAGCAACACCGATAATAAAACCGCCTATAATATTAATTCCATTTATTAATAGTGCAGCAATTGCATCTCCTTTAACAAATTTGCTTGCACCATCCATTGCACCATAAAATTCAGCCTCGCGGCTTATTGTCTCTCGTCTTAGTTTAGCTTCAGCCTCATTAATCAATCCAGTATTTAGGTCAGCATCTATTGCCATTTGTTTTCCCGGCATTGCATCTAATGTAAATCTGGCAGCAACTTCAGAAATTCTACCTGATCCTTTTATTATAACAATGAATTGGATAACAACAAGAATAATAAATATGATAAATCCGACTACATAATTGCCGCCTACAACAAAAGCACCAAAAGTGTCAATAACTTTACCAGCATATCCATCAAGAAGGATTAATCGTGCTGAGCTGATATTCAGAGAAAGTCTAAATAAAGTTAATACTAGTAGAAGTCCGGGAAAAATGGAAATATCCAACGGGGATTGAATATATAATGAAACAATTAATATAAGTATTGAAAAAGTAATATTTAAAGCTAAAAAGAAATCCAGTAGGGACGGAGGTAGGGGAACAAGCATTAAACCCAACATAAATATTAGAGCAAATGCTAAGATAATATCAGTATTTTTTCCGATAAACTTCATTTAAATAATTTGCTTTCGTTTCTTTTTATTCTTAAGCTGAAAAATATATGCCAACACTTGAGCAACAGCTTTAAATAAAGAAGAGGGTATTTCATCACCAATATCACAAACTCTATATAATGCTCTGGCTAATTCCCTATCCTCATGCAACGGAACATTATTTTCAATTGCAACTTTTTTAATCCGCTGAGCCAATTCATCCACACCTTTAGCAACTACTTTGGGGGCTATACTTTTTGTCATATCATATTTTAGGGCTATAGCATAATGCGTCGGATTAGTTATTACAACATCGGCCTTAGGGACATTGTTCATCATTCTATTTTTTGCAGCTTGAAATTGCATACGTTTAATTCTCGATTTAATCTGAGGATCACCGTCAGTCTGCCTGTTTTCTTCTTTTACTTCCTGCTTCGTCATCATCATTTCTTTTTTAAACTTGAGTTTTTGATAGATGAAATCGACTGCAGCTATTAATATATATACTAATGAAATTTTCCATAAAAGATCATATGCGGAGCTGATCATAAATGCAACAATTTCATTTATAGAAAGTTGCACCAATAATTCTGAACTAAGAATAAATTTTGAAATAATGGAATATGTGAATCCGCCAACGATTACTAATTTGATTAAAGATTTTCCTACTTCAATTAATGAACGTGAAGAAATAAGAACTTTTTTTATTCCAATGAAAGGGTTGAATTTTTCCAGGTTTGGAGTTAGAGCTTTAAGACTTATCCGGAACCCAACTTGCGCTATTCCGGTCGCAAGGGCAATTACAAAAAGTACTGCTAGTATTGGTGCAACAAGCATAAGAAAATCGATTAAAATACCAGTAGAAAATTTTGTAAAAGAATCTTTTGTTAGATTTTGAATATCAAGTGAATCGAAAGTTCCAATAGTTAATTCAGAAATTTTTCGTCCTATAAATTGTTGCGTCAAAAAAACCATAAGTAACCCACTTGAAAAAATAGCAAAGGAATTTATTTCGGTGCTTTTAGCAACTTTTCCTTTACCTCGACTTTCATCAAGTCTTTTACCAGAGGCTTGTTCGGTTTTTTCTTGACCTTCTGTTTCTGCCATTTATTGAGCCATCGCCTTAATTAATACTGCTAGATTATTTTCATATCCATACAATAAAGACTTTATAACATAAAAATAAATTGGAGCAAGTGATATCAGTAATAAAAATCCCATCCCTAAAATCAGAGGCTGTGAAACAAAGAATACTTGCATTTGGGGTATAATTCTTGCCATAATACCCTCAGCAATATAAATTAGGAAATATGAGACAATAAATGGGGAAGCAATTTTCACAGCTATTAGAAAAACTCCCGCTGAATAATCTACCAATAAATGATAAACTGAAACAGTTATAGTTGGTTTTCCCAATGGAACAATTGAAAAAGAATAGGCTAATCCATTTATAACATAATGGTGGCCATTTATTAAAATAAAAAGCAGCATTGCTGTCATTGAAAGTACATCACCTATTACATTACTGCTAAATCCATCAATAGGGTTAAGCGATTGTGCAATAGACAACCCCATATCAAATCCGATTAAAGAACCTGCATAACTTATTGCATGAAAAATAAAATTAATAGTAAAACCTATTATCAGCCCGGTAACAATTTCAATCATACTCGCGGTAAAAAGCCACCCTAAATTATTTTCAATTATAATATTAGACTTATCAATAGAAAGAAAGATAATATATGAAATAATTAACGCAAGGAAAATTTTTCCCATTATTGGGACAGAACTATGGCTATATATTGGTGCTGAAAAAAATGCTGCAGTTATTCTAAGAAATATTAATAATACTATGATAAAATTATCTGTTGGGATATTAATCATTTTAAAACCGTAATAAACATAGTAAGCATTTTTGTTGTAAAAGCGATTATTTTATCTAACATCCAGGGCATTAAAAAAATAATAGTTATTACAGTAGCAAATATTTTGGGAACAAATGTCAAGGTCATTTCCTGAATTGAAGTTGCTGCTTGGAAAATTGATATTGTTATTCCGACTACAAGTGAAACTCCTAGAATAGGAAGTAAAATTAAGAAAGTAGTATAAAAAACTTCCTTCATTAATTCTACGATTAATTCTTCTGTCATGTTGAAAAACTCCTTACGACTGAACCGATTATTAAATGCCAACCATCTACAAGAATGAACAATAAAATTTTAAATGGTAGTGATATAAGAGTTGGAGGAAGCATCATCATGCCCATTGACATTAATATGCTTGAAATAATCATATCTACCATCATAAACGGTATAAAGAGGAAAAACCCAATAATAAAACCAGCCCTTAATTCACTAATTACGAATGCCGGAATTATAACATAGGTTGGTAAGTCCTTTCTATCATTAGGTTGTTTAAGATTAGCTAAACTTATAAAAAGTTCTAAATCTTCATTTCGGACATTATGAAACATAAAATCTCTTATTGGTCCAATTCCTGAATCGTATGCTTGTTCAGCCGAAATTTTCCCATCCATAAATGGTTTAAGTGCTTCAACATTTACTTTATTCCAAGTAGGAGCCATAACAAAAAAAGTTAAGAACAATGAGATACCAGCAATAAGCTGACTAGGAGGCATTTGTGGAGTGCCTAAAGCCGTTTTAAGAAAATTAAATACAATGATTATTCTAAGGTATGATGTTGTCATAATCATTATTGAAGGAGCCAGCGATAATACAGTCAGAAGCAATAATATTTGTAAAGTTACGGAAACATCTCCTGGTTTACTTGATGTACCAACGTTAAATCCTATTTTTGGGAAAGGTATTGTAGAAGTCTGTTGTGCATGAATCAAAACAGGGCTAACAAATAGAATTAGAAATAAAAAAATAAGTATTCTATTTTTCATTTTAAACCGAGATTCTTTTTTAAAGAGTCTAAAAAATTTGATCTTTCATTATTTGTAATGCTCTGATTCG
>JAJXTM010000025.1 GCA_021783875.1 Bacteroidota bacterium | reverse complement strand
GCCGAGGGAGTTGCCGAACGTATCGGCAAAAGAGATCTTCCCCTTGCATATTTAGATCTTGTTGCGCTTGCGGGTGCGGCTGATATAGTACCACTTGTTGATGAAAATCGTATTTTGGTAAAAGAAGGGCTGAATATTATTAATTCTAACCCCCGTCCAGGTATTGTAGCTCTTATTGAAAATAGCAAAAATAAGCCGGGTAATTTAACTTCAGGACAAATAGTTTTTACTATTGCTCCTAGAATAAATGCCGTTGGAAGGCTCGGAGATGCTGATCGAGCAGTTAATTTGCTTATAACAAATGATAAAGAAGAAGCATTCCGATTAGCTAAGGTTTTAGAATCTGAAAATTATGAACGTCGAAAAATTGATGAAGATACACTGGATGATGCGCTAGAACTTTTAGGGAACCCCGGTGAATTAAAAGATTGTTCCGCAATTGTTCTTCATCAGGATAAATGGCATCCTGGAGTTATTGGTATTGTTGCATCCCGTCTTGTAGAAAAATATTATCGACCTACAATTATGCTTACTACTGTAGACGGTATAGCAAGAGGTTCTGCTCGAAGTGTATCAAACTTTAATATATATGATGCTTTAAAACAATGTGAGGACTTATTAATTCATTATGGAGGACATCAGGCCGCTGCTGGTTTAGCAGTTGAGCTAGAAAAAATTGATGAGTTTAAATCCAAATTCAATCAGATAGTGCAAGATTCCTTATCAAAAGAAGATTTATTACCTGAAATACATATAGATTCTAAATTAAATTTTTTAGAAATAACACCCAAATTTTTAAGAATTATTGACCAGTTTGCTCCCTTCGGTCCTGGAAATATGCGACCCGTATTTCTATCTGAAAATGTCGAAGTTGTAAATACACCCCGAATAATTAGTACTAAGCATCTGATTATTAATGTTCGTCAATCTGGTTGTGATAAAATATTTGAAGCAATCGGCTTTAATATGAACGGATATTTAGATTTAGTAAATACAAAAAATTCTTTATTTGATATAGTTTATAATATCGACTATAATAATTGGGAAGGAAAGAACATTCCACAGTTGAAACTTAAGGATTTAAAAATTAAAAAAAATATTAGGAGTTAAGATTATGTCAGGTCATTCAAAATGGGCAACTACTAAAAGAAAAAAAGCTGCTATTGATTCTAAGAGAGGAAAAGCTTTCACAAAGATCATAAAAGAAATTACAATTGCTGCTAGAGAAGGAGGAGGAGATCCGAATGGTAACCCTCGGCTTAGACTGGCAATTGATAATGCGAAAGCTGTTAATATGCCTGCTGATAACATTGAACGCGCTATAAAAAAAGCCACGGGAGAACTTGAAGGTGCAACTTATGTTGAGCTTACGTATGAAGGATATGGACCTGCCGGTGTCGCTGTTATTGTAGAAGTAGCTACAGATAATAAAAACAGGACTGTTGCTGAAGTAAGACATATTTTTAGTAAAAATGGAGGTAGCATGGGCGAAGGCGGCTCGGTTGCTTGGATGTTTGAAAAGAAAGGAGTTATCACCCTTCCTAAACAGGGGAAGACCGAAGATGAACTTATGGAAATAGTTTTAGATGCCGGCGCAGATGATCTTCAAGCTGAGGAGGATTTCTTTATTATACAAACTACAATTGAATCATTTGAAAAAGTACGAAAAGCTATTGCAGATCAAAAACTTTCGGTTGAAAATGCTTCTCTTCAATGGATCGCTAAGAATCTAATAAATGTTGCTGGTGAGAATGCTGAAAAAGTAATTAAACTAATTGAGTCAATGGAAGATTGCGACGATGTACAAAATGTTTTTACAAATGCCGATATTGATGATTCTGCAATTAATTAAATTTCTGAAAGTGATTTAATTATAAAATATGGTTATACTCGGAGTTGATCCTGGTACAATTTTTACAGGTTTTGGCATTATTAGTCAGAATAAAAGTCATTTTACACATGTTCATCACGGTGTAATCCGGCTTACTTCATCAAAATCACTTGCTTTAAAACTAGAAATAATCTATGATGAGCTTGACAAAATAATTAAGACTTACAAACCCGATGAGTTTTCAATTGAAACAGCATTTTATGGAAAAAATGTTCAATCGGCAATGAAAATAGGTTATGCGCGAGGGGTATCATTACTCGCTGCAGTACACAATAAAATTCCTTCAAGCGAATACTCCCCTCGGGAAATAAAAAAATCTATAACAGGCACAGGCGCAGCTTCGAAAGAACAAATTAGTTATATGATAATTAAAATGCTGAACCTGAAAAATATAAAATTCCGTTATGACGAAACAGATGCTTTAGCGGTGGCATTGTGCCATGCCTTTCGAATGAAAACACCTACCAAACGAAGCAATAATTGGAAAGACTTTATTGAAGCCTTTCCGGAAAGAGTAATTAGCTGAATAAAATATGATTGGCTATTTAAAAGGAAATATTATTTCGGCAAAACCGACCAAGCTTTTAGTTGATGTCGGAGGTGTCGGTTATTTGATAAATATATCTATCAATACTTTTGAGAAAGTTTCGGATAAAAAATTTATTTCATTATATATCCATACATCGGTTAAGGAAGATTCAATTACATTATACGGGTTTTTTTCTGAAGGAGAAAAAGAAATGTTTGAACTTCTGATATCAGTTAATGGAATAGGTCCAAAAATTGCTCTAAGTATTCTATCAGGCATTAAAATCGACGATTTAAAGATAGCAATCCAGTCTTCGGATATTTCAAGAATAATTGCAGTTCCGGGTATTGGCAGAAAAACGGCAGAAAGATTGCTGCTTGAGTTAAAAAGTAAAGTTGACCACGTGAGCGAAGAAGGAGGCGAAAAAATATCTTTTACCATTAAACAAGAAGCAGTTGCTGCTCTTTCAACACTGGGCTATAATGCAAAAACTGCAGATAATACTGTAAGGGTAGTATTATCATCTAATCCAAATGCGACTCTGGAAGAACTAATAAAAAATTCACTTAATATTTTGAATAAATAATTCTGGATGTAAAAGTTTAAATAACTTCACAGTTTAATTCTAAAATATCACCGATAGAAGCCGTCAGCACGTCGCCTTGAACTACTCTCCCAACCCCTGCAGGGGTTCCGGTAAAAATCACATCACCTTTTTCAATTGTCATTAGTGAAGATATATACTCGACAATCTCAATCGGTTTAAATAACATTTTATTTAATTTTTCTTTTTGACGAATATTATTGTTTACTTTAAGGATAATTTCTTCATCTAATGTCAAATTATAATCTTTTTTTAGGATAAATTCAGAAATAACCGCTGAGGTATCAAAACACTTCGCAACTGTCCACGGGTCTCCTTTTTTCCGGGCTTCATTCTGTATGTCGCGAAGAGTCATGTCCAATCCTAATCCATATCCTATTATTGCCTCCTCGGCATTTCTAATATTAGCATCTTTAATATCTTTACCGATTAAAAGAAGGAGTTCAACTTCATGATGTAGATTATCGGAAAACTTAGGTTGTATAATTTTTTCGCCTGAATAAATAATTGAAGAAGCAGGTTTAATAAATACTACGGGTTTTGCGGGAACCTCATTGCCAAGTTCTTTAGCATGATCAGCGAAATTACGTCCAACGCAGATCATTTTACCAACTTTAATTTTTGTTTTTGTGTTTTTTATTGTTATTTTTTTCATTTTAAATCATAATTATGAAATTATTAGTTTTTGCTACCCAAATTTAACGCATTAAGATTTAATGATAAATCTTAAGTCTTTTGTTTCTTTGGTCTGGCTGCGGGGAATAAAATATTATTTAAAATCAATCTATATCCGGGAGAGTTTTTATGCAGTGATAAATCTGTCGGTGGATCACCCACAAGGTGTTCGTATGCTTCCGGATCATGACCTCCGTAAAATGTAAATGTTCCTCGTCCAAAATTTCCATGAATATATTTGACCTGACCTAACCCCGGTCTCTCTCCTAAGATAATTACGGATTTTTTAATCAATGATTTCCTAAACATTGTCGTTTGTCCCATAAAACCGTGTATAACATTTACGTGGTCCTGAACCAGCATAGAAGAAACTGGATCGTACTTAGCAGAGAAATCAAAAAGAGTAAAGTAATCATTGTCCCTGCTGCCAACTTCATCAGGTCTTATATTTATGTCGCTAAAAGAATAGACGTAGGGATTCATTTCTAGTTTAAAATTTGTAAATGCCAGAGTGTTAGAATAATCCAGCTTGCTTTGAGCATCGGGATCGGCAGGGTCGCCATCGAACATCTGGGCGCAAATATCAGTGTGTTCTGCCGCTAAGGCAATATCAAAAGTATCGGTAGCTGAGCACATAGCGAATAGAAATCCACCTTTGCCTACATAATCTTTGATATCCTGAGCGACTGTTTTCATCATATCGGAAACTTTTTTAAAACCGTTTTTCTTTGCATCGTTTTCATATTGAATTTGATTATCGATATACCATTGAGCATTGCTGAAACTTGCATAAAACTTTCCGTACTGCCCGGTAAAATCTTCATGATGCAGGTGAAGCCAATCATATTTAGAAAGGTCACCTCTTAGAATTTCATCGTTCCATATCTTTGTATACGGAATTTTAGCATAATCAAGTACCATTGTTACCGCATCATCCCATGGTTGAAAACTAGGCGGAACATAAACAGCAATTTTGGGTGCTTTTTCTAAACGAACAACATTCATATTATTGTTTGGACTTTGCACAATTGAATAAATGTCTGCAGCTTCCTTAATAGAAAGTTTATCAAAGGCAACTCCCTCTATCAAACATTCTTTGGCAATATCGTCTGAATAATCTATCAAAAATGAACCGCCGCGGTAATTTAAAAGCCAATCAGCTTTAGCACCTTTTAGCAGAGCATTATAGGTAATACCGTATGCCCTAAGGTGATCTGTCTGCTTTAAGTCCATATATATTAATATTTTAGATTGGGCGAAGTTTATAAAGGGAAATAATAAAATTAAGAGAAGGATTTTTTTTAACATCTTGGTCTATAACAAATTAGAAATAAAAAGCGATCATAACGGTCGCAAGTCAAGTGAATTGGGAAATATTTTTAGGCAGATTTTCTATCCGCTTCGATGTAAATAGGCTCTGCTCCATTTTCTATAACATCTTTTGTGATTATACATTTATCAATATTATCTTTTGTAGGAATATCATACATTATTTCTAACATAAAATCTTCAACAATTGAGCGTAGAGCACGTGCACCGGTTTTTCTTTCCATTGCTTTGCCAACTATCGAGTTAATTGCAAATGGGTCAAATTCAAGCTCGATGCCCTCTATCATAAATAATTTTTTGTATTGTTTCAATATTGCATTCTTCGGTTCAGTTAAAATACTTCTAAATGCTTCTTCCGATAATGATTGCAGAGGTGCAATTACTGGGATCCTTCCAATTAATTCCGGAATAAGTCCGTATCTAAGTAAATCTTCAGGTAAAATATTTTTCAGCAAATCTTCTTCTGCGTTTTTTTCTTTTAATGCTTTTGAAGAAAATCCCATCCGGTTTTTATTAATACGGGTTGCAATAATTTTATCGATTCCGTCAAAAGCCCCTCCGACAATAAATAATATATTTTTTGTATTAACATTAATTAAACTTTGTTCGGGATGTTTTCTCCCTCCTTTTGGGGGAACACCGGCAACAGTTCCTTCAAGAATTTTTAATAAAGCCTGCTGTACTCCTTCTCCGGAGACATCTCTTGTTATTGAAGCGCTTTCACTTTTCCTTGCAATCTTGTCGATCTCATCTATGTAAACAATCCCTTTTTGAGCACGCTCTAAATTATAATCAGCAGCTTGAAGAAGATGTACTAAAACAGTCTCCACATCATCTCCCACATAACCGGCTTCAGTTAAAGTAGTTGCATCTGCAATTGCAAAGGGAACATCCAAAATTTTGGCAAGAGTTTGCGCTAATAGAGTTTTTCCAACACCTGTGGGACCAATTAATAAAATATTACTTTTTTCTATTTCAACATCATCAAGTTCAAAAAATGAAGAACGTGAGTTTATCCTTTTGTAATGGTTATAAACAGCAACTGCCAAAACTTTTTTTGCTTTATCTTGACCGATAACATATTCATCCAGAGTTTTTTTAATTGATGCCGGGGTATGGATAATAGGATTTTTTGTCTTGCCATTGTTATATGCAGCTAAATTATTCTTTAAAATGTCTACACTGCTTCCTATACAAATATCGCAGATATAAACATCCGGTCCAGCAATCATACTGCCGACTTCGCTGCCATCTCTTCCGCAAAATGAACATTTTACAATTTTTTGGTTTTGCTTTTTACCCATTATTTACATGGTCCTTTAATTTTAATATTTCGGTTCTTGCATCTTCAAGATATAATGAATTAGGAAAATTTGCAAGCAAATTTTCGTAACTTTCAACTGCCTTTTGAAAATCGATTTTGCCAAATTGATAAATTTTTCCTAGTAAATATAATGCTTTATCGGCATAAATATTATTCTCCTTTTCGTTTCCAATTTTATTAAGCTGTACTATAGCACTATCAACCTTATTAAGAGCTAAATCCATTTCAGCAACTCTTAATTCTGAAAGATTTTGAAGAATAAATTTTTTTGAATCTTGTGATACATCCATATATTTTTGAAGAGCATCAGCATATTTTCCCTGATCAGTAAGAAATTCTGCTTCTGCAAAAGTTGAAAGATTAGACGAATCATTTATCGAAGTGTTCATTAGCAAAGATAACTCTAAAGCATCATTTGCTGAGCTATTATTTGGATTGGAGGTTAAAATTTCTAAATATTTTTTAGCTCCGTTATTATCGTTTTGATAAAAACTAATTCGTGCTAATTCATAAGTTGCAAAATTTCTTTTCTCTTCCGGATATTTTTCTGTCGATTCAATGTATTTAAAATATTTAGCAGATGAATTCAGGTCTCCTTTTATAAGATAGGCTTTCCCTAGATCTTCATAAGCCTGAGATGCATTCTCGGAAAGTGAAGCATCATTAATCAATTTCTTAAAGAGATTTAGTGCGCCGTTAAAATCATTTGAATAATTTAATTTTAATTCTCCGATTTTTAGTAATGCTTCATTTGCAGCCTCAGTATGCGGGTAATCTTTTTCAATTTCCAAAAAAGCATTAATAACTTTATCAACATTTGTTAAATTACTTTTTAAAGGAATGGAATAAGGTTTCCAATCTGGTTTTGTGAGGTTTGCATTTTTAAAAATTGCATCTAAAGTTTCTGCATATTGAAGCTTTGCATTTATTATAATTGGTGAGTCGGGATATTTGTCAATGATATCTTTCAACACTTTTTCTGTAGTAATATAGATCTTTTCTCCATATAAAAATTTAGCGAAACTGAAGAGTTCAGCCCCATTTGCATTTTGAAATATATCTATTCCCTTGTAAAGGTCGTATGCATTATCATATTCCTTAGCTTGGATATAAAGGCGAGCTAAAAGAAATTTAAAGCTAATTTGATCTTTATTATCATATGTTTTTACTACCTTGATGGTCTGGTCTAAGGCATTGGGTTTTTGAGTATAATTTAAAATTTTTGTTTCAACTGCAGAAAGTTGATTTGGATTCTGCAAAATGATCTTACAATACTGTTCGGCCGCTTCTTTGAAACGCATTGTGATTGTGAATAAATTGGCAAGATCAAAGGCAAAGTATTGCGGGTTTCTAGAAATTGCTTCGCCGCTCTTAAAATAGTCAATTGCCTTATCAAAAGCTCTTAATTGAAGAGCATAATTTCCAATAATTCTGTAATTAACCTCATTTTGGGGAAATGTTTTCAATGCTTTATCCCATAATTGAAATGTTTGGTTATCATTTCCTTTATAGTAATAAGTAGTTCCGAGTAATCCAATCAAATTAATATCTTTAACTGAATTATTTATTCTTTCCTCAATTATTGCAATAGAAGCATCATATTTCTTTAGTTGGATATACAACTGATTTAAAGTTTGAAAATACTCATAATTACTAGGGTCATCTTTATATAATTTCTCCATTACTGGCAAAGCTTTTTCTAATTGACCAGACTGGATATAACTTTGCGCAAGCATGAACTGGTTATTTGATTCATCAAAGTTTTGCGCTAAAAGAATTGAAGATACAAAAACGAGTAATATTGATAATTTTTTAATCATATAGTCTCAAAAATAGCAATTTAAGAGGTTCAATCAAGGCAGGAAAATATTTACGCAAAAAAATTGGCGGAAGTTAAACTAACCTTCCGCCTTTGAAGAATTAATAATAAAAATGAAATTGTAGTAAAGCTGAGTCTTGCTTTGGAGTAGGCAAACCAGGCTGAGCATTTTGAAATTGAAATCTATATTCGGGAGAAATTTCAATAAAACTATAAGGATAGAAACTGCATCCAAGTACCAATCTGCGGACAGAATCATTGTTTACATTTGTATTGGGATTAAAAAGGTCATACCGGGCAAATGCCTCTAATCCTTTAGTAATTGTATAGGAAGCTTCTAACATTTGTGCACTGGAATTTGTCCCGGTTGAAATATAATCTTTTGCAATATCATATTCGCCTATTAGAGTAAAATCATTAATTCCGAAACCTAGAAATCCACCATACATATTGACTTTATGCTCGGAAGGTATTGAAGTATATATCAGCGGTCCCTGAAAATTTGAAAATGAACCGCCAAACATTAAAGCTAATTTATTTGCAACAACAGGGGTAAATCTTACTGAAGCAGTATAAGTAGGGTCGCTTTGAAAATTTAGAGAAATCGGGCTTCCTACACTTGCTGTAAAAATCCCAAAATCAGAAATGTTGTAGCCAAGTTCAACTCCTGTTACACTATATCGCGGGTCAAAAATTAAGCCCTGTCTTTGATTTGTAGTAAATAAATATCCTAGATCTCCGCCCCTTGTATATGCAGTATGATCATCTAACAGAATTCCATAATCCGGCACAAAAGAACCTGCTTTAATGTAGCTATCATTCGGAAGAATATGGGCAATTGCAAATCCGATCCATGTGGCATTAACAAAATCATAATTTGAATAAATATCTATTTTATCTAAAACCTTGACATTAATATAAAAAGAGCCCTGCATTTTTTGGAAAGATGTTTTGCCTAGCTGTTGGGAATAAATATATTGACTTCTATAATCTACACCCATTTGAATATTTTGTCCTATATAAGGACTCATAGTTAAATCTTTATCCTTTTGAGTTGGTGAAACAAGGGGTAAAACCCTTAAACCATAATGCCAGCCGCCATGAGTTCTCATTCCACCGCCATCAGGATCTATATGGCAATCTGCGCAGCTAGCTCCCATTCTCAAAGCAAATCTAGGTAAAGCATAATTCATACTAATAATAAATAAACTCATAAAAATGATTTTCCCTAAATCTAAAATTTTCATTCTTTCCTTTCGATATTATTTCAACTTAATTTATTAATCAAAATAAAAGTAATTGGACAATTTTCAAAATTCTTAATAGAAATGTGTCACAAAGCATTTAATAATAGAAATTGGCTGAGTCACTGTCAATTATATAGAATTGTTTCCCATAGCATTCTTATTTACTTTTAAACCTTTATTTTTTATGATTATGAAGAAGATATTATTATTAGGTTCTACAGGATCAATTGGGATAAACACACTAAAAGTCATTAGAAATTTTCAGGGAAAATTTAAAATTGAAGCTTTGGCAATTAACTCTCGAATTGATATCCTTGAACCGCAAATTGAAGAATTTCACCCAAAATATGTTGTAGTTAAAGATGAAGAAGCTGCAAACCGGTTAAAAAATAAAATTGGAAATAAATGTAAGATTTTAGCCGGAAAGTCAGGCTTAGTAGAAATAGCAGCACAATTGGATTATGACATTTTCATTGGCGCTATGGTTGGTTTCGACGGTCTTGCCCCCACTCTTGAGGCTGTTAAACGCAGCAAGAGGATAGCTTTAGCAAATAAAGAAACTCTTGTCGTAGCAGGAGAACTCGTTACCAAATTATGCAAGAATTTTAATTCCGAACTTATTCCGATTGATTCAGAGCATAGTGCAATTTATCAATGCTTAATAGGAGAAAGTCCGGAAAGTATAGAAAAATTAATTTTAACCGCATCAGGCGGACCCTTTCGAAATAAAGATAAAAAATTATTTGAAGCGATTACCGTTGAAGAAGCTCTTAATCATCCTAATTGGAAAATGGGAAATAAAATAACGATAGATTCAGCAACTTTGATGAATAAGGGATTAGAAATTATTGAAGCACATTGGCTTTTCGGTATTGATAGCAGCAAAATTGAAGCAGTTATACATCCACAATCAATTATCCATTCAATGGTGCAATTTATTGACGGATCAGTAAAAGCTCAACTTGGATTACCTGACATGAAGATCCCTATTCAATATGCACTTACATATCCTGATAGACTTGAAAACAATCTTGACAGGATAAAATTCTCTAATATTGGAAGTCTTTCTTTTTCTGAGCCTGATTTTGAAAAATTTGAATGTCTTAATTTGGCCTATACTGCAATAAAAGAGGGCGGTACCGCACCATGCATACTTAATGCCGCTAATGAAGTTGCAGTAGATAAATTCTTAAATAAAAAAATTAAATTTACAGCGATACCTGCTTTAATAAATAGAGCTTTAGAAAAAATAGAAAATCACAAATCCCCTAGCCTGGAAACAATCTATGAATGTGACTTGCAAACAAGGTTATTTGTTTCAGGACTAAATTAAAAAGGAGTTCTTTCGTTTATGGATTACGTTATTTATTTTGCTATTACTATAGGAATTCTGGTTTTTATTCATGAATTCGGACATTTCGCCGCCGCCAAATTGTTGGGTATGCATGCAGATGTATTTGCAATTGGTTTCGGTAAACGACTCTTTGGGTGGAATAAAATTAATGGGTTTACATTTGGAAATTTACCCGAAAATTTTGATGGGCAAGGTAATACTGACTATCGTTTATGCATTCTCCCGTTGGGAGGATATGTTAAGATTGCGGGTATGGTTGACGAAAGTTTCGATACTGATTTCGCAAATCAAGACCCAAAGCCATATGAATTTAGAGCTCAACCGACTTGGAAAAAAATTATTGTTATAACTGCCGGTGTTGCAATGAATTTAATACTGGCATTATCTGTTTTTTGGTGGTCTAATTTCTTTCATGGGAAAGAAATAACTAAGACAACATCAATTGGATATGTCATTCCTAATAGCAAAGCAGATTCTTTGGGATTTAAGGAACGCGATAAAATTATAGCAATAAATAATTCTCCGATTGAAAACTGGGATGATATCAAATCAGATATTCTAATAAAATATCTTGGTCAAAATATCAGGGTTAAAATATTAAGAAATGGTTTAACTGAAGATATAAATATTACTAAATCAGAATTGGCAGATGTCGGAAATAAAGAATTCTTCTTGAGACCTGACGGTATTAAACCAGGAGTAGTTCAAGTTCTTCCAAATTCACCTGCTAAAAAATCCGGCATTAAAGAAGGTGATATCTTTATCTCGATTAATAATGAGCCAATATATTCAAGCGCCGAGGTAACTCAGATTATCTCAAGTCATAAAGGGATAACAATTCCGATTTCTGTGCAAAGAGATAAAGATACCTTAAACTTATCCGTCACGCCCGGATCAAATGGTATGATCGGAATTGGTTTAGGTGATTTATTTACTGGACCTGTTGAAATAAAAACTTATGGTTTTTTTGCATCTTTTTACCACGGCGGCAAAGATATTGTGAGCTATACTGAATTAACATTTCAAATGATAGGAAAAGTTTTTTCCGGTAAAGTAGCTTTTGGAAAAGTATTTGGAGGCCCGATTAAAATTGCTGAATTTGCAGTTAAATCTGCCGATAATGGAATCCTTAGTTTTATCTATTTCCTTGCTTTTTTAAGCTTGAGCCTTGCAATTATCAACATTTTCCCTTTTCCGGCATTAGACGGAGGTCATTTAGTAATAATTATTATTGAGGGAATTATTAAAAGAGAAATTCCAATAAAAGTAAAGGTTGCTATTCAAAATGCAGGATTTGTGTTGCTTTTATTGTTGATGGCATTTATTATTTATAACGATATAATGAATCTTTAATACATTCTTTTTATGTAATAATTGAATTCAAGGTCATTTAATTTTATTTTTACTTTTGTGTTAAGATTTTTTATTTATTTAATTTTGGAGTAATAATGTTAAAGAAAATTCAAGAATTATTAGGAAATGAAGCAGATTCACTTTTAAACTATAAAGCGAAATTTCCGAAAGAACAGCTTCATTTGCCGGGACCTGATTTTGTAGACAGAATATTTTCTCAGAGCGATAGAAATATTAATGTTCTTAAAAATCTACAATGGATTTTTATGAGCGGTCGATTATCCGGCACAGGCTATGTCTCAATACTTCCGGTAGATCAGGGTATAGAACATACAGCAGGCGCATCATTTGCACCTAACCCACAATATTTTGATCCAGAAAATATTATAAAACTTGCTATAGAAGGTGGATGTAATGCAGTTGCCTCTACTTTAGGGGTTTTGGGTATATGTTCAAGAAAATATGCTCACAAAATACCATTTATTGTTAAATTAAATCACAATGAACTTTTAACATATCCGAATAAATATGATCAAATAATGTTTGCAAATGTAGAGCAAGCTTATGAAATGGGCGCAGCTGCAGTTGGCGCTACTATTTATTTCGGTTCTGAAGAAAGCAACAGACAAATTATTGAAGTTAGCGAATCTTTCCACAGGGCTCATGAATTAGGTTTGCCTACAGTACTTTGGTGCTATTTGCGAAACGAAGCATTCAAAACAAAAGAAAAGGATTATCATGTAGCTGCTGATTTGACCGGTCAAGCAAATCATCTTGGCGTAACTATCGAAGCAGATATAATTAAACAAAAATTGCCTGAATGTAACGGAGGATTTGACGCTCTTAAATTCGGTAAGACAAGTAAAAAAGTTTATACTGAACTTTCAACCGAAAATCCAATAGATCTCACCCGTTATCAAGTTATCAGCAATTATATGGGACGAGCTGGGCTTATCAATAGCGGTGGAGCTTCAGGTGCTAATGATTTTGAAGAGGCAGCTAAAACTGCTGTGATTAATAAACGGGCTGGAGGAATGGGATTAATTTCAGGAAGAAAAGCATTCCAACGCCCTATGGCAGAGGGTGTTAAGCTACTTAATACAATTCAAGATGTTTATCTTGAAAAAGAGATAACAGTTGCTTAATTATATTTGAGATCTCCCATCTTGAATCTTAGCGCCTCGTTTGATGACGGGGCGTTATTTTTTTAAATTAATGCAAAGATTTTTCTCGAGTGATAAATTGAAAACAAATGCTATAAGAATCTTAGAATCAAGTAATATTAAATATTCAACTATCACATATGATGTAAATGAAAATGATTTAAGCGGTGAAACTGTAGCAAAAAAAATCAATGCATTACCTGAGACTGTATTCAAAACTCTTGTTACTTTAGGAGATAAGACCGGAGTTACAATATTTTGTATACCAATAATTTCTGAACTAAACTTAAAAAGAAGTGCAATATTAAGCGAGAATAAGTATATCGAAATGGTAAAAGTAAAAGATATATTTAACTTGACCGGATATATACGCGGAGGATGTTCTCCGATAGGGATGAAAAAAAAATATCCAACTTTTATTGAAGAAACTGCCTTAATATTTGATGAAATATATGTAAGTGCAGGTATTAGAGGCATGCAGGTTTATCTTTCGCCTCTTGATTTGCAAAAAATAAC
The DNA here is from genome assembly GCA_021783875.1 of Bacteroidota bacterium. Taxonomy (GTDB): domain Bacteria; phylum Bacteroidota; class Ignavibacteria; order Ignavibacteriales; family Ignavibacteriaceae; genus FEN-1297. The sequence continues at coordinate 3,399 of JAJXTM010000025.1, read as the reverse complement.
TTCAGCACAATTTGTTAATCTGATTTAGAAAAAGAGTCGTTAAATAAGAAAGAGTAAACCGGGTTGTTACTTAAAAAACTTAAAATACTGTAGTAAAAATACGAGATATAAATAACTGTAATTTTACTGAATGAGGTTAGACATGAGAAAAATAATTCTTTTAGCTTTTATTTCATTGGATGGAGTTATGCAGGCGCCCGGAGGACCAAAGGAAGATACTTCAGGCGGTTTCAAATATGGAGGTTGGACTGCTCCTTATGGCGACAATGTAAGCGGTGAGGTCATTCAGAGACTAATGAAACCTGCGGATCTGCTTTTGGGCAGAAAAACTTTTGAGATATTTGCCTCTTTCTGGCCCCAGCATGAAAATGGATGGCCCGGTATTAATGATGTCACAAAATACGTTTTCTCCAAAACAATGAAAAAGTCAGATTGGAAAAACACAGTTTTCCTCAAAAGCTTAGCGGATATAAAAAGGCTTAAAAATTCAAAAGGTTCTGATATTAAAATATGGGGAAGCAGTAAGCTTATCCAGCTGCTTCTTAAGAATGATTTAATAGATGAACTGTGGTTGAATATTTTCCCGTTGACTCTTGGTAAAGGGAAAAAACTACTTGACACAGGCGCAATTCCAGCGGCATTCAAACTAGTAGAGAGTACAGTGACAACAACCGGAGTGATTATTGGCAATTATAAGCGAGCCGGAAAAGTCAAGACTGGTACTGTCGGTAATTAAAGTTTTTATGATTCTTTTTCCAAATAATGGAGCAAATAATGAATAATTCAATATATGATTTTTCTGTTAAACAAATTAATGGGAAAGAAATTCATTTGTCAGAATTCAAGGGTCAAGTCCTTTTAATTGTCAATACTGCAAGCAAATGCGGATTTACGCCTCAATTTGAAGGGCTTGAAAAATTGTATATAAAGCATAAGGATAAAGGTTTTGCAGTGCTTGGATTTCCATGCAACCAATTCAAAAACCAGGATCCGGATACTGATGAAAATATAATGTCATTTTGCAGCCTTAACTATGGAGTAACTTTCCCAATGTTTTCCAAAATTAATGTTAATGGTAAAAGTCAGCATCCGTTATACAAATTCCTGAAAGAAAAAAAGTCAGGATTTTTATCCGGAACCATTAAGTGGAATTTTACGAAGTTCCTTGTTGACCGAGAAGGTAATATTATAAATAGATTCGGACCTTCCACAGAACCTGCAGATATAGAAAAGCATATTGAAAATATTTTATAATATTTCGGGGCATGATTAGGGGCAGATCTTGAGCGGACGGAAGGACTGATCCTACCTTTTAAATTAGCCGCATAAGGACGGCATGATCAACTGAAGAAAATTATTTTAAGTTCGACTGTAATATTCCCGGTTTTAGATTCTCTAAAGTATTGTAGATGAAAAAAAATATTAAAGTCCAGTTAAAAAACTTATGAATAGATCAATCGAATTATCAGAGAATTGCAAGCATTTTGTTAAGTTAAATCTGCCGAAACGGCTAAACTTTCAAATAACAAGGTTATTATCCGAATGAGCTCTGAAGAAAAAGAAAAATTATTTACGGAAATTTTCAAAGTAAATAAAGAAAGAATCTTCCGACTTTGTTATACTTCTCTTAACAACAAGGATGAAGTAGACGATTTGTTTCAGGAAGTGATGACGAACGTATGGCGCAGCTTAGAGAGCTTTAGGAACGAAGCAAAGATAAGTACATGGATATACAGGATTACAGTAAACTCCGCACTTCTTTTCAACAAAAGATTTAAGACAAAATCCGGAAGGTTTCAAAACCTTGATCATCACGAGCTTGACGAGATGTACGAAGGCAGCCAGTTCGAAAAGAATTTAGATGAAGACTTGAAGAATCTGCACAAAGCAATTGCAAAGTTAGGCAAACAGGACAGGATAATAATAGGTTTGTTCCTTGACGATACCAGCTATGAAGAGATTTCGGAGATCGTAGGCATAAGTCCGAATTATGTCGGTGTAAAAATTAATAGAATAAAAACCGCCCTGGCAAATACTATGGGAGGAAAAGAATGAAAGAAATAGAAGTATTAAAAAATAACTGGCAGAAACAAAAGCCGGCAGCAGGCGATAAATTTAATTATGAAGAAATAACATCAGCTTCATTTTCAAGGCTGAAAAAGTTCGAGAAAAGAATTCTGAAGATTAACATAGTAAAGACAGCCGGGATAATAATTGCAATAACGCTCTTTATCTGGTCGATGCTATTTGAGCTGCCGGTGTCGGCATTTAGAATAATTGCGGTTATTATAATTGTAATTGGAATATCTATGTTCTGGCTGAAATATTTAAGACTTCAATTGAAAACTGCTAAGCTGAACGTAAGAGAAAATAGTTTGGACTTCATAGATGATGTTCTTAAGAATTTTTCCGAGCAGCGGGAATTTTTCAGAAAAGACTTTAAGGTATTCGGAGTGCTACTGCTAACCAGTATAAACATAATTTATTTGGATTTACTTACGGACCTGCCGGTACTTGAAAGAATAGGTTTCCATGTCCTTATGAGTGCAGTCCTAATTGCAGTAATTTTCTTCGGAGTTAAGTTCAGGATGAGAAGATTTAAAAAAGAAAATGAACCTATTGAGAATGAATTAATAAAAATGAAGGAAGATTTAAAGGAATAATTATGAAAGTCAAAAATAGAAAAGCAGCAATATTTTCTATCCTAGCTTCATTGTCTGCTATAATGCTAACTGTAATTCTGCCGGCAAGGCATCTTAAATCAATTCAGGATTTTGTAAGGGGAATACTTACCGGCATGGGTGCTGTAACAGCAGTTATTTGGCTTGTTTACTTAATTACTTACATTGCAAGATCGCGCAGCGGTAAAGTCATTTCGGTTCTTTACGGAATGGACAAAAATATTTTACTTGCCTTAACAATGACGTTATTATTAATCATATCGGTTATCTCGATTTATCTTTCAAACAGTATTTTAATATCCTTTGCCTGTTTTGTTACAATTGCTGTTTCTTATGTCTTGAATATTTTTTATATAAAAAGAAACGGTGGAAAAGGGGTTTGTAATAATTAGTTACAATTCATATAAAAAAGAACTTTAATTTTAACGAAGAAGGCCGGGCATGAGAAAAATAACCGCATCATCATTTATAACAAAAGTATAAATTTTTTTCAGAGAAATTACCAAAACGCCCAAAAATGTCGAATCTATAAATTCGCACTGACTAAATACTTTTCAAATGCATTGCATATTAGTAAACCTGCCTTTGCAATTATCAATTCTATGCTGCTTGGTGTTTCTCAATATTCTATATCGGGTTTAAGGAAAAATACTGCGTTATACAGCACCTTTTTTTTGTAATGGACATTTTATATATTTGCAACCTTATTTTGTAGGAA
>JAJXTM010000275.1 GCA_021783875.1 Bacteroidota bacterium | reverse complement strand
TTCAAAATTAAAGAATGGATTCTCGAAGAGTTAAAAAGAAACGGACAGGTTTATATTATTCATGACAGGATTCAATCAATTGATAAATTTGCCGGATATATTTTAAAATATATGCCTGACCTGAAAATAGCAGTTGCCCATGGTCAAATGAAACCCGCTCAGCTTGAGAACGTAATCCATGGATTCCTTAATAAAAAATTTGATGTGCTTCTCTCAACAAAAATAATCGAATCCGGAATTGATATCCCTAACGTTAATACTATAATTGTCAATCGGGCTGACCGATTCGGACTTGCAGAACTTCATCAATTACGAGGCAGAGTAGGAAGATCAACTCGTCAAGCGTATGCCTATTTTATTGTTCCTTCTCTAACCGGAATATCAAAAAAAGCTCTTAGAAGACTGCAGGCAATTGAAGAATTCACCGATGTGGGCGCCGGATTTAATATATCAATGCGCGATCTGGAAATCCGAGGCTCCGGTAATTTACTCGGAACCGAACAATCCGGATTTATAAATGAAGTCGGCTTTGATCTATATGTAAAATTAATCAATGAAACCGTAGAAGAACTCAAGTACAAGGAATTCAAAGAAGTATTCAAAACATTGCCGAAGCAAATCGAAAGAACCGAACCGACAATCGATAGTTTTTTTGAAATAGGAATACCCGCAGAGTATATGCCTGATCAGATGGATAGACTAAATTTTTATACTGCTCTTTATTCTATCCAAAACATTTCAGAAGCTGATGAAATCAAGGACGAAATAATAGACAGGTTCGGACCGCTTCCTGTATTGTTAAAAAGGCTAATCGCTTCGGCTATATTAAAATTTTATTCTTCATATTCCCTTTTCGAAAGAATAATTATACAGCGTGATCAGATTACCATTATTCTTCCTAAAGGAGAAAAAGAAGATTTTTATCAATTCAAGTTTGTTCAGTTAATGAGGTTTATAATTGAAGAATACAAAAACAAAATCCGATTTGAACAACAGCGTGCATCCGGAGCTTCCAAAAAGGAATTAATGAAACTAATTATTCCCAACAAATTTGAATCGCCCGAAAAGCTAATGGAATTCTTAATCTCCTTCAGCAAACAAGTAACAGCTTTATATGAAGTTGAAATAAAAGAAACAAATGAGGTTTAGAATCTTTTAAAATGTCCTCAGCAAGTCTTAATTCACGAACAGGGTTTTCCCGTTTTTTTTAGCCTCACGGATCATCATCGTAGCTGAGTCATTCCATTCGATATCTGAATAAAGAAGGACATCAAAAGGTTTTTTAATAGTTTTTACAAGAGCTGCATTCAAGTTTAAGACTTTATCAATCCTTTTAAAGTATGTGTTATTCCTAAAATTTTTAGATACAATAATCAAATCAATATCGCTATTCAAAGATTGTTCGTTTTTAGCATAAGACCCAAACAGTACAATTCTGTTTAGTTCTACATTACTGAGGTTTAATACGCTGCTAACCGTCTCTTTTATTAAACGGATTTCTCTTTTATCCACTTCGTATTCCGCTTGTAAGAACCATTCTTCGGGAGCTTTAAACTTTTCCATGTTTTTTAAAGATATTTTCACAAATATAAAGAATTAAAAAATGAAAATTATATTAATTATCTATAAGTTAATAACTGAAAATAAACTTTACCTGATAAATCTGCTGTAAGATTGGGTTCCTTCGCAGGATATGAGTAGTACGGGAGTAAGTAACTCTAATTATTTAATTACATCGGGCTATCAATTTGGCGGCAATAATGTTAAGCTGGGAGTGTCGATTTATTTTTAAGAGGACTTGAGTTAAGAGTACGTCCGGAAATTCAGAAGTATTGCCCCGACATTTATTTCGGGGTTAAATAAACTCGATGAAAATTATTTATTATCTTTACTATTAGAAAAAGATCAGTTCGTGTTGTCTCTGCAAGAAGCATGAATAAAAAAGAAAGAGAGAGCTATGATGAACAGATTAAAAAAAATATAAAACAAAGCTTATTGAATCTACCGAAACTGAAAACCATTGTATTACCAGTTTTATTACCTTAGTTATATTTATAACTAGAAAAAACCATGAAAATTATTGATCAGGCTGAAACCGCTGACTTTCTCGGCGTTTCAAAGGCAACTGTAAGAAATTGGATACGCCACAAATACCTGTCCCCGCTAATTAAAAACAAAAGTACTGTTTTCGATTATAATGAAGTTAAATTATTAAAAGAAAACATATCTAAAGGCGCTGTGGTGCGTTTAAATAACAGAGCCAACAAAAGAGAATCAACAAAAAAGTTTGTACCAAAAGAGTATTCCAAAAATAAAAGCGATAATTCCGGAATAATTAAAATAGCAGATTATATTTTTGACAATTCTCTTGAAACTTTTTCGTCAATTTTTTTTCTATCTATAAATCTCCTCATAAAAGAACAATTAATATTTAATAAAAATATAAATGAATTGCTTTCCTTTAATTCAGCTGATTATAAAAACCCTTTTCTGCTCGATATTCTAAAAGAAACCTATAATCAAATCAACAAACCTTCTTTTGAAAATAAATATTATTACTTAATAGATTTGAATATCCCCGATCAAATAGATGCACTGGGAATGATTTATCAATCTGTCAAAAGCGAGGGAGAAAAAGCAAAACAAGGATCCTATTTTACCCCCAAAAATATCGTCTGCGATATTTTGTCTGAATATGTAAACGGAAAACATAAAATTCTTGACCCTTGCTGCGGCACCGGACAGTTTTTATTAAATGCTGGAGAATATGTTAAAAACCCCAAATTACTCTATGGCTTTGATATTGATCAGTCTGCAGTTTTCATAGCTAAAATAAATTTAATTATAAAATTTAAATCCATGAATTTTGCGCCGAAAATATTTCAACTAAATGCCCTCAATGATTCAAATAATTTCTTTACTTTAAAGAATCTGCCTTTGCATTATGATTTAATTATTACAAATCCTCCTTGGGGACAACATATTGATAAAATAACTCTAAATTCTTTAAAATCAATTTATCCCAATATCATATCATTAGAATCTTTTTCCTATTTCCTATCTAAAAGCATTGATATGCTTAACGAAAAAGGCACCCTGTCATTTATTTTACCCGAATCTTTACTAAATATTAAAGTGCACAGCGATATTAGAAGAATTATCCTAAACAATACAACAATTCTCAAAATTATTAAACTCGGACGCCTCTTTACAAATGTATTTACCCGTGTCATACGAATTGACTTACGAAAAGGTAATCCTAAAGACGATCATAAAATCACTATTTCTTCTGATTCCGTCTATTATATAGAGCAAAATAGATTTTGGTCGAATCCGGATTTAATTTTTGATATTGATGTTAACGATGCAGATCAAAAAATAATTGATAAATTGTTCCGGAGGAAACACATCACATTAAAAGGCAATGCTGATTGGGCTCTTGGAATTGTTACCGGAGATAATAAAAAATTTATACATTTGACAAAACAGATAGGGTTCGAAGAGATTTACGGAGGGAATGATGTTAATAAGTATTTCTTATCGCCAGCCAAAAGATACATTCACTTTGTGCCGGAAAGTTTTCAACAAGTTGCCGGTATTAATAAATATCGTGCAAAAGAAAAACTGATATATAAATTTATATCAGACAAATTAGTCTTCGCATACGACAATGAGCAAAGACTAACATTAAATAGCGCGAATATTTTAATTCCTAAGATTAAAAATTGCCCGATTAAGATCGTTCTTGCTCTGCTTAATTCTTCTCTTTATCAATTTGTTTATTTAAAAAAATTTAATGCCCTAAAAGTATTGAGAGGTAATTTAGAACAGCTCCCGTTCCCCATTTTATCAACTAAAGAATCAAACGAATTAATTTCTTTAGTTAATAAAG
>JAJXTM010000274.1 GCA_021783875.1 Bacteroidota bacterium | reverse complement strand
CTTTCGCATTGGCTATTGCTATGATAATAACCGCAAAAATATGGGGTGAAATAAAAAAACGTTACCGGGACTTTTCTTCCCGGCTTGCTTTAACTGTCTTTGTTGTCAGTATTGTTATATTTTTTATCTACTGAAATTAGTAGAATCGAAAAATCTAAACTAATTCCCGCTGAATTATTTATGACGGTTTTCTAAATTTTGAACAACTTCCGAAAAATCTATGTCTTGCTCGGCAAGCATAACAAATAGATGATAAATTAAATCTGATGTCTCATTTATTATTTCCTTTCTATCCCTGTTTTTGGCGGCAATGACAGTCTCAATTGCTTCTTCACCTACTTTCTGAATAATTCTGTTTGTGCCGGATTTAAATAATCCGGTTGTATAGGAATTTTCCGGCAATTCAATTTTTCTATTCTTTATCAGAGCAAATAGACTATTTAAAAAACTTAATGATGAAGATTTTTCAATATCAAAACAGGAATATTTGTTGAGATGGCAGGTATTGCCGTCAGTTTCTGCTGATATAAGAATCGTATCATTATCACAATCAGGTTTGATATCTTGAAGATGAAGGTAATTTCCTGAGGTCTCTCCTTTTGTCCAAAGAGTATTTCGTGTTCTGCTAAAGAAAGTGACAAGCTTTGTCTCTATAGTTTTTTGAAGCGCTTGTTTATTCATAAAACCCAGCATTAAAACACTACCGTTGTTTTTGTCGACAATAATTGCAGGAATAAGCCCGTTAAGCTTATCAAAATTCAATTCGGATATATTAAGTTCACTCACGATTTGTTCCTATTCTAAATTCTGACTTCAATATTATTTTTTGACAGATAATTTTTCAATTCTAAAATTGGTAATATATTAAAATGAAAAAGACTAGCAGCCAAACATGCATCAACATCGGCAATTTTGAATGCATCTAAAAAATCTTCTTTCTTACCGGCGCCGCCGGAAGCTATAATGGGAATCGTAACGCTCTTAGTAAGAATTTTTAAAAATTTATTATCATAACCTTCTTTTGTACCGTCTCTATCCATCGACGTTAACAAAATTTCGCCGGCACCCAGATCAGCGGCTTGTTTACACCAGTCTAACCCGGAAAGCGGTGTTTCTTCTTTACCGCCTTTGATATAAACTTTATATTCCAATCCGTTAAATTTTATATCAATCGCGGCAACTATTGCCTGACTTCCAAATTGCCTTGCTGCATCCGAAATTAAGCCCGGATTTTTTACAATTGAAGAATTAAGCGACACTTTGTCTGCGCCTGCTTTTAATAAAGCTTCTATATCGTTTAATTCGGAAATACCGCCGCCGACAGTAAATGGTATTCTAATTTCTTTGGCAATATCATTAACTAGCGATACTAATGTTTTTCTTTTTTCTATAGATGCAGTTATATCTAGAAAAACTAATTCGTCCGCACCTTCTTTTGAGTAATGGGAAGCAAGTTCAACGGGAGAGCCGGCGTCAATTAAATTTATAAAATTAATTCCTTTTACAACCCTTCCGTCTTTTATATCAAGGCAGGGAATTATTCTCTTACAAAGCAATTTTTGCAAGCTCCTTTAAATCAATTTTACCTTCATAAATTGCCTTGCCAATAACCACTCCGTATATATTAGTATGGCTTAAATCAATTACATCATTAATGTCGCTTACTCCGCCTGAAGCAATTAATTTAACTTCAGGAAATCTTTTAATTATATTCTGATATAAATCAATATTCAAGCCTTTTAACATACCGTCTTTGGCTATATCAGTGCAAAGAACCTTGGTAACACCAATTGATAAACAATATTCCACATGAGAAAATACTGAAATTGATGTCTTCTCTGTCCAACCGCTGATCTTTACTTTTTCATTATCAACGTCAATAGCAGCAACTATTTTATCCGGGGTATTATTTTTTACAATTAATTCAAACTCATTTTTATTCTTAACAGATAATGATCCGATAATTGCGAAATCGACCGATGTCGCAAAAAGCTCAGCAGCAGTCTTTATATCTCTTATCCCGCCGCCGAATTCAATTTTAAGTTTTGTTTGTGATTTGATTTTGCTTACTATTTCAAGCGCAGTAAATTTTCCGGTTTTAGCGCCTTTCAAATCAACAACATGAATCAGATCGAACCCGAATGATTCATATAACTTAGCTTGTTGAAATGGATTATTGCGGTAATATGTAATATTTTCAAAATCGCCTTTTTTCAGTCTGACGATTTCGTTTTCCAAAATATCAATAGCGGGAATTATTATCATAAATCAATAAAATTTTTTAATATTTTTAATCCTGCATCTCCCGACTTTTCAGGATGAAATTGTACGCCGTAATAATTGTCTTTTTCAATAGATGCCGAAAAGTTTATAACATTATTTGAAATTGAAGTAGTATATGGGCACTCGGGAAGATAATATGAGTTTGCAAAATAAAACCTTTCCCCATTTTTAATTCCGGAAAAAAGTTTAGTTTCTTTAATTATATTAATATCGTTCCAGCCCATGTGGGGCACTTTTGTCTTACTTTCATCAAATTTTTCCGCAGTAACCGGGAAAATACCCAGACAAGTAACATTACCTTCTTTAGAAAAATCTGCCATCATCTGCATGCCGAGACAAATTCCTAAAATCGGCTTTTTAACAATTCTAAGAACAGTAAAAAGATTTAGCATATGCAGCTGCCTGATTGCGAATGATGCTTCGCCTACCCCCGGGAATATTATCTTTTGCGCAATGCAGATTTCCGCTTCATTGCTAGTTATTTTAAATTCCTGCTGAAGTTCCGTTAACGCATTTGCAACTGAAGCAACATTTCCTGCACCATAATCAATTACGGCAATCATAAAACTCCTTTTGTCGATGGAAGCATTCCTTCATTTCGTTCATCCAATCTGCATGCCTCATTTAATGACTTAGCAAAAGATTTGAATATGGCTTCTATTTTATGATGATCATTTTTACCTTTTGCTCTGATAAATATGTTTGCTTTTAAACCTGCCGATATTCCTCGAAAAAATTCTTCGGTTAGTTCAGTAGGAAATTCTCCTACCATTTCTCTTTCAAATTTACATTTAAAATTTAGATACGCTCTTCCGCTTAAATCTATAGAACAACGGGCACTAGTCTCATCCATAGGCAGAAAATAACCGTAGCGCTTGATTCCTATTTTATCACCAAGCGCCTCACTTAGAGCTTGACCTAATGTTATTCCTACGTCTTCAACTGTATGATGTTCATCTACATGAAGATCGCCTTTTACTGCCACTTTTAAATTTATATTTGCATGCTTTGCTATTTGTTCCAACATGTGATCAAAAAAACCAATGCCGGTGCTAATTTCTGTGTCTCCCTTACCGTCGAGAGATAATTCAATATCTATCTCTGTCTCTTTTGTCTTCCTCTGCTTTGACGAGGTACGAATTTTTGTAAAAATAAAATTAACGGCTTTTTCAAAATTATCTATTGCAGTTTTTTCCTTAACAAGAATAGCGTTTTTCTGCGATTTCTTTTCCGTTGAAATTAAAAAGCTTCTTTCTCCGGCTTCTCCGCCGTTATAAATCTTTATACCTTCTAATGCGAAAATTTGATTCAATGTTCCATTTAATGTTAAATCAAAATCGACCGCGAAAATATCAAATCCTTTTAACGAAAGTTTTCTAAGTCCGGTTATCATCCCCGCTGAAATAGGTAATTTAAGCTCAAAAAATTTTTTATCGATTATAACTTTATTCATTTTTCTTATATATTATAATATTTTTTTAATTACATTCCAAAGTAAGTCGTTATCTTCCTGACTTCCAACTGAAATTCTTAGACAGCCTTCCAGTTTGGGTTGGCTGCTTCTGTCTCTAATAATAATTCCATTGTCCATTAATGATTTTTGAACTTC
>JAJXTM010000273.1 GCA_021783875.1 Bacteroidota bacterium | reverse complement strand
ATTTAAGGTTAGTAAAATTAATATTGAAAAATCCGGCAATGGGAGTGATTTAGTAAGCGATAATTTGCTTCGGGAAATTACCGCAATTAATCCGGGAGATTTTTATGATCAGGAGAAAATTCAAATAAGTCAATACCGTCTTGCACGTACTGGACTATTTAATACCGTCTTATTAAACCCGTCTATAGCCGATACTTCTAATAATACAGTCCCTCTATCATTAAACGGAAATATCGGGAATCTAAACGAAATGGCGCCTGAAATTGTAATGGATAATCAGCGTGAAGCCTTTAACCTTGGACTAGGCGCAAACTTCGTTAAAAAAAATCTTTTTGGCGATGCAAGAGTTCTTACTCTAAATGTAAAAGGCGAAATTCTTGATATTGTTCATTTTAATTATAATGATTTCTTTAAAAGTAATTCTGCCCGGGATTCTACATTTCAGGGGACATTTGAATCATCCCTTTTATTGCAACAGCCATATTTATTTAGACGGCCTATTACTACAAGTTTAGAACTTTATCTTCAATCGATAACACAAAATATGTCTAAAATAAGTACGTATGGATCTAAACTTAGCCTCGATTTTGAAATGCCTTATTATACTTATATATCATTGCTAAAACCATATTTTATATTTGAGTATGTCCAGTATTCTCCTAACCTTAATAATCCGAATATTTCTTTGAAGTCTAACAGTACTACATCAATAATAGGAACTCAATTTGGCTCTGCAAAGTCAAACAATATTATGTTTCCTACTAAAGGCGATAACTTATCTTTCATTATCGAAGGCGCTTCATCAGTAACAAATTTTCACGCTAATGAATTTTTAAGTCAAAGTAATACATATAATAATATTGATGAAACGCAGAGTGCACTTTTCTATAAGTTACAAGGAACTTCTGCATTTTATCTCCCAATATCCAATGATGGTAATGCCACTTTGGCTATTAAGTTTGAATCAGGTATTATTCAAACCGTAAGCGGAGGATATAATGTAATTCCGCCGAATCAAACTTTCTTTGCCGGCGGAAGTAATTCGATTAGAGGATGGAGAGGAAGGGAATTAGTCCCTCATGATTCTATTAAATATTTTGGTGTGACGCTTTCCGATTCTCTCCGGGGCGGGACCTTTTTATTAGACGGTTCATTTGAATTCAGAAGAAAATTTATGCCGAAAGTCGGGTTTGTCCTTTTTACAGATTATGGAAATACCTGGAATGGATTCCGTTCTTTTCGTTTTGATCAGGTGGCTATTGCAGCAGGTTTTGGATTTCGGTATTATTCCCAAATTGCTCCTTTTCGCGTAGATTTCGGGTTCAAATGCTATGATCCGGCTGATAAAAGGACAATTTTGAGAAAAGCAGTTTTTAAGCAAATGGAAATTCATTTCGGAATCGGCGAAGCATTCTGATTCAATTATGAATTTTTTGTTTACCAACCATAATATTGCTATTTTTGTATTCTTTTTAAAAGGTATCTTATGATCTTTAGCATGACCGGCTATGGCAAAGGCTCTGCTCAAAATGAAAATTTTACATCTGAAGCGGAAGTTAAAAGCGTCAATAGTCGATTTCTTGAAATTTCCTTAAGGCTTCCTGCTTCTTTGATGAACCGTGAATATGATATCCGCGAGTATATCAAGTCTAAGATTGGCAGAGGAAAGTTATCTGTATTCATTCTATTAAAAAATAACGGATCTGATAATAATTCCCTTTTTGTCAATAAAGAAAAATTAAAAAATTATTTGTCTCAGGTTAAAGAGCTGAAAAAGGCTGCTAAAATAAATGAAAAAATTAAACTCGAGCATCTCTTATATAATCGAGATATTTTTACTGCTCCCGAATTAGAACTTAGTGATTCTGAATTTGATTTAGTTAAAAAGGCAGTAGACTCAGCACTCGCCGAATTACTTAAGATGAAAAAAAGTGAAGGCAAAGAACTGGGTAAAGACCTAGTAGGCAGAATTAAACTTATTGAAGAGAAGTTAACAATAATTGAAAATGAATCTAAACTTAGCGTTAATGAGTACTTCGCCAAACTGAAAGAAAGAGTATCAAATCTTCTTGCTGATTTAACTGCGGATAAGGACAGAGTAAACCAGGAATTAGCTGTTATTGCAGATAAAGCTGACATAACTGAAGAATCTGTAAGGCTAAGAAGCCACTTAAAGTTTTTCCTTGAAAGCTTAAATGAAGCTGAACCCGGTAGAAAATTAAATTTTCTTTGTCAGGAAATGAATCGTGAATCAAATACAATCTCTTCTAAATCAATTTCAACCTTGATTACTCACAGCGCTGTTTTGATTAAAGAAGAAATTGAAAAGATCAGAGAACAGATTCAAAATATTGAGTAATATTTGAAAAAAGTGAAAGGAAAAATTATTGCGGTTTCTGCTCCAAGCGGAGCAGGGAAAACAACCATTGTTAAGCAGATTTTAAAGCTTTTCCCGGAAATCATCTTTTCGGTGTCCGCAACTACCCGCACTAAAAGACCTGGCGAAATTAATGGAAAAGATTATTTCTTTATTTCTGAAGAAGAGTTTAAAGAAAAAATTAAAAATAATGAGTTTATTGAATGGGAAAGATTTTATGATTATTACTACGGCACCTATAAATATTTTATCGACGAAATAACTGAACAAAATAAAACTATTATTTTGGAAGTTGATGTTAAAGGCGCATTGCAATTAAAGAAAATATATCCTTCGGCTAAGCTTATTTTTATTTATCCTCCCAGCAGCCAGGAACTTATTAAACGACTAAAAAATCGAAAAACGGAAACAATTGTCGATTTTAATAAAAGAGTAAAGAGAGCAAAAATGGAATTGAGTCTTAAGGATAAATTTGATTACTTTGTAGAAAATAATGATTTAGAAAAAGCAATATTAGAAACTAAAAAAATAATTAAAAATATATTAACGGAGATAAATTAAATGCAAATTACACCTGTTGATTTACGTATTATAGATAAAGAAGCAGCCAATGTATACGAAGCTATTATAGTAGCATCAAAAAGAGCCCGTAAGATAAATGATGAAAATAAAATTGAATATAATTCTCAAATAGCTACAATCCCCGCACCTGCTGTAGAAGATGATAGCGAAGATATTGAAAACCCGGCACAGCTTCAAATTGCTCTGGATTTTGAGAAAAAAGAAAAACCTCATATTCAGGCATTAAATGAACTTCTTGCTGGAAAAACAAAATTCCGATATAAATAATTAATTAATTCCCGGCTCTTCTTTCTTACGCATAGAAATGCAATAGTTTTACTTAGCTTTACAATTCAATAAAACCAGGCGGCTAATGGAAAAAGATATTTTCACAGGCAAAAAAATTATTTTAGGCGTAACCGGTTGTATTGCAGCATATAAATCTGCTTATCTAATTCGTGATCTGGTTAAACGTGGAGCAGAAGTCAAAGTCGTTATGACTGCTTCGGCTGCAGAATTTATTTCTCCGTTAACTTTATCTGTCCTTTCTAAAAATAGCGTTGTTACAAATACTTTCAATACTTTTCATTCGGGGCAGCAAATCCAACATACCTGGCATATAGACTATGCGCTTTGGGCTGATATTATGATTATAGCTCCCGCAACGGTTAATACAATTGCAAAAATTGCGCATGGATTTGCCGATAATGCTTTGACCACTTTAGCAGTTGCAAGAAGAACTCCTTTGCTAATCGCCCCTGCAGCCGATTCAGATATGTATGAAAATAAAATTACTAAAGACAATCTTCAAAAACTTAAAGATTATGGCTGCTTTTTAGTTGACGCGGAAAGCGGAGAATTGGCAAGCGGTCTTTCAGGCTATGGAAGATTAGCTGAAAACTCTAAAATTATAGATGCTGCTGAATTGATAATTTCAGGCTATTCAAAAGATTTAATCGGGAAAAAT
>JAJXTM010000272.1 GCA_021783875.1 Bacteroidota bacterium | reverse complement strand
ATTTGTCTTTTTAATGCGGTAAATTATTATTTCTTTTCTATCCCTAATAGCAGCAAAATTTTGTGAAAGTTCAACTTTTTCTCCGGGATCATTTTCATTCAGCGATATTATTTTTTTTAGATCATTCAGTGAAAGTTGAATCAGGAAGTTCTTTTCTACCTGCAGTTTAATGTATTCAGTGCGAACACCTCTTTCAATATTTAGAAAGCTATTAATATCTATAAAGAGTCTGCCGTCTTTGAATTTTGAAACCGGCTTATATTCATTTTCCAACCTATTTAGAACAAAAGAATAAACATCCTTAAATAATTCCGAGGAATTAAATATTGATTTGTTTAATGAAGGATTAAGTTTCGCAGTCAGCAGCGGTAAAATTTCATTCCTAAGGAAGTTTCTTTCATAATCATTTTCAAGGTTTGATTTATCGATTCTAAATTGGATATCATTCATTTTCAAAAACTTAAGGATATCTTCTTTTGCAGTATTTAGGATAGGTCTTATGATATTTCCGCGCTGAGCCGGAATACCCGAAATACCTCTTAGACCGGTGCCTTTTATCAAATTCAAAAAAACAGTTTCCGTATTATCATTACAATTATGTGCAGTAGCTATTTTTGTATAATTAAATTTTCCGGCTGCGATATCAAAATATGAGTAACGGATTATTCTTCCTGCTTCCTCGATAGATATTTTATTTTTTTTAGAAAACAGCTTAATATTTTTCCGATATGAATGAAATGGAATTCTGTAATCATTTGCTAATGCCCGGCAGAATTTTTCATCGAGCAAAGCTTCTTTAGAGCGCAGCATATGATTAATATGAATAATTCCTAAATCAATTTTAAATCTTTGCTTATATTTAATTAAAAAATATAACAGGAATACGGAATCCGGGCCTCCGCTTAAAGCAACAAGAATTTTATCGCCGATTTTGATCAGTTTTTTTTCGTCAATAAATCTAAGGATATTCTGGTCAAGTTTATTCATTAGGAAACAACATCAGCTTTATCGTTCATAATTCTTTCGACATATTTACCGAGCACATCAAATTCCAGATTAACAGTATCGCCTGCAAGTTTTGCAGAAAAAATTGTATTTTCCCAGGTATGCGGAATTACACCGATTGAAAAAGTATTTTCTTTTAATTCTGCAACAGTCATACTAACGCCGTCAATTGCGACTGAGCCGACATAAATTAGATATTTTTTAAATTGATCCGGAAAAGAAATTGTAATAAAGCGGCTAATAGAAAGTTCCTTTATATTTTCAATTTTTCCGACAGTATCTATATGACCCAATACAAAATGACCTCCAAGCCGTTCCTCAGCTTTTAACGGGCGTTCAAGATTAACGCGGCTGCCAATCTTCAGTTGACCCAGGTTTGTCTTTTTAAGTGTTTCTTCAATTGTATCGACGGAAAAAGACTTTTTATTTTTTTTAACAACAGTCAGGCAAACGCCATTGACACTAATACTTGAGCCGATTAAGGCATCATCAAGAACCTTATTTGCATTTATGACTAACCGGAGTCCATCTCCTTCAGGGATTTTATCTTCTAAAACGCCGGTTTCTTCAATTAATCCTGTAAACATTTTCATCCTCAATAAAAGGTTAAAATCATAGAACTGACACAAAAATCATTCATATTACAAAAATAAGGAAATTGTATTAGTAATTTGAAGAAGACTAAGAATTATTATTTAGATAATTGAACCATTATATCATCGCCGACTTTTTCTAAACTGTCAATTTTTAATCGATTGGATTTTTGAATAGATTTAATTCCCAGATCTCCAAATGAATCTATGCCTGAGCCCAAAATTTTGGGAGCAATAAAAAGGGTTACATCATCATATAAATTAGATTTAATAAAGTTTGAAAGTAAAATACTGCCTCCTTCAACGATCAGCGAAGAAATATTTAACTTCCCGATTTCAATTAAAGCGCTTCGAAGATCAATAAGACCTTTTTTATTTTCATCGGCAAAAAGGATTTGAACTCCAAGCGATCTTAATTTAGCAATTTTAGATTGTTTTTTCCTGTTATTATCGGAAGTAATTACGATTAAATTTCCGTCCGTATTATTATGGAAGATTTTGTGATTTATTTTTAGTTTAAGATTAGTATCAAGGATTATTCTTTTGGGGTTACGTCCTTCGATATATCTTACGGTCAATCTGGGATTATCTTTTTCAATAGTACCTGAGCCGACCATAATTGCATCGTATCTTGATCTCATTTGATGTACTATTTTTCTTGAAACGGTTGAAGAAATCCATTTTGAATTACCGCTTTTATCCGCAATTTTTCCGTCGAGAGTTTGGGCTGCTTTCAGAGTAACATAAGGTATTTTTTTAGTAATATATTTAAAGAAAAACTTATTTAGATCTGCGCATTCTTTTTCAAGAATACCGACTTTTACATCTACGCCAGCCGCTTTTAATCTTTTGATTCCATTTCCGCTGACAATTGGGTTCATATCAAGAGTGCCGATAACAACGCGTTTAATTTTCTTTTCTATAATTTTATCAACGCAGGGAGGGGTTTTGCCGAAATGGCTGCACGGTTCGAGATTAACAAACAAGGTAGCCCCTTCGACGCTTTCCTTTGATGATTCAATCGCATTGATTTCGGCATGATTTTCTCCGTATTTCTCATGATAACCGGCACCGATTATTTTATCATTTTTAATAATTACGCAGCCGACCAGAGGATTCGGGCTAACATTGCCTTGTCCTTTTTTTGCCACCTCAATAGCAAGTTTTATATATGATTCGTCATTCAATCTGATTATTTATAAATTACTTAATTGATAATATTTCAAATTCAAGAATCCCAGCCGGAGCTTTTACATTGACTTTATCCCCTATTTTTTTCCCAAGTAAGCCATGACCTACCGGAGAAGTTATAGAAATTTTTCCTGCCTGGAAGTCAGCTTCTTCAGGTGATACGAGCACATATTCAAATGTTTTTTGATTTTTTATATTTTTCACAGAAACAACGGATAAAATATGCGACTCATCCTGAGGAAATTGAGAAACATCTATTACACGTGCACGAGCAAGAACGGCTTCCAGTTTACTAATGCGAAGCTCGAACAGTCCTTGTTCCTCTTTTGCAGCATCATATTCGGCATTTTCAGACAGGTCTCCATGAGCCCTAGCTTCTGCAATTTTAGCAGCAATTGATTTTCTTCCGGAACCTTTCATTTCCTGTAATTCTTTTTCGAGTTCTACAAGCCGTTCCTTAGTTAAATAAACAAAATTTGTATCAGACATAAAAGTAACTCAATTTATTGAAAAGAAATTTAAAAAAAATTGCCACCGCCTATCCAGCAGTGGCATACGAAAATTATAAAATTATAATTAGGTTGTCAAGAATTATTTTAACATCTTTTACTTAATATAAATCATTTTTTTTGTTTGTAAAAAGCTGCCGGACTGCAGAGTGTAGTAATAAATCCCGCTTGAATAATTTTGAGAACCCGCAGGGAATCTGACTTTATAAGTGCCTGCCGATTTATTTTCATCAGCTAAAATAGCTACGACTTTTCCTAATGCATCATAAACGGTAAGTTTTACATGGACATATCCTTTTGCATCAATAGGTATTGAATAGGTAATCGTTGTATAGGGATTAAACGGATTCGGATAATTTTGATATAATTGAAAGCTTGAGGGTTTAGTAATATCAATTGAGTCGATTATTGATATATCCTTTAGAATAATGTTATTAGGATCAAAGTTTACATACAGTGGAGTGCCCCTTACAATTATATTAAACTGCTGCGATTGTGCATTATTAAAAACCGTAATTATGGTATCGCCGTCAGAGGTTGATACTTCAATTTGGACAGGCATTGTAAAAAATGCCGGATTCGTATTCAGCGTCTGAGAAATATTCAAGTTAATAGAATATAAATTATTTCCAAGTGAGCTACT
>JAJXTM010000271.1 GCA_021783875.1 Bacteroidota bacterium | reverse complement strand
ATAATTCCTGCTTTTGATACTGAATAATTTATGGTAGTTGTAGGATTAAAAGGATTCGGAAAATTTTGAGATAATTCAAAAGACGATGGTGATATAGCATTATTAAATTGAATATTTAAAGGATTATTTATAATCAGACTACTAAGTGACGCTGAATCTCCGTTAAATGAATCTTCATCCACCTCAGTCGCAATTCCTGGAACATTTGCTGTCCAGCTAAACTGCTTGAAAGTATAATTCTGCCATATACCAAAAGTGGTACCCGTAGATAAGGGCTGATTATCAGGATCTGCAATCCATAATAAATATTTATTTATAGAACTGCTTAAAAATTTAGCATAAGAATTATTTGTATATAAGATAGGTTCAACACCAGTTTTTTGATATATGGTATTCATCCATGTATCAACCCAGGATGATAATTGGGAGCTGCCCATATTGGAAGGAACAGAATTATTCCCCGGATCATCTTCTAGATCTAATACCGGAGGTAGAAAACCCGTTTTTATAAATGCACCTGCGACAGATAAAAAATGCTGGGCTTCATCAATGGCATTTGTAGGAGTAGGGTCAGCAAAATGATATCCACTCATTAAAATTCCGGCTTTAGTGCCGTCTGTCATGTACTGCTGATAGAATCCATCAACATAAGTTGTTCCCTGAGTTGCCTTGGCAAAAGCAAATACAATTCCTGAATTCTTTACTTTATTCCAATCTATGGCTGCTAATGGTGGGTCGCTTTGATAATGAGATATATCAACACCCAAAACAAATAATTGAAATGCATATTGCCCGGATGCTGAATTTCCCGGGTTTATTACTTCTGCACTCCACTTATCCATTGGTTTTGGAAATTTTATATTTAATTGAATCTGAGTCCCGGTCTGAGCTATTATTGTCATATTAGCAAAGGTCTGACTTGTAGTTAAATCTCTTAAAGTCACAGAACATCCGCTTAAGAAATTAGTTCCGTTTATGTAAAATGGCTGCGCACTTGAAGAACCTGTTGAAGGGCTCAATGTCACACTGGTTATTGTTGGTGCAGTCACTTGTGCATTTCCCGAAATAGAAGCTATAAAAATAAATAATAAGGTTAATATCAAAATTCTATTATTCATAGATTTTACAATCCGAAGTAATGCAGTACAGCCTTCATTACTTCATCCCTTTCTGTCTGATTAATTATTGTCTCAAAAGGGAAACCAAATGCAATTACCCCATATTTACTTTTATATGCAGTCCCTGCGCTAAATTGGTTATCTGAATATCGTATTATCGTTTCGCTGTCTTTTACATGAACTAGCTCATCCGGCGAGGTTACAGCATAATTCTTGTCATTAAGATGAGTATTAAATATAAAACTTTTAAACTTTGGCATAAATGATTGATTCGATGAAAATACATTCCCGCTGCTGGAAGCATGATCGCTTCCAAACGAAAAATGTAAAATTTTTCTTCCGAAGTTTATATCAGTACTATCGATTTTATCAAGATTAAAAAGATCGCTGCCTATATATGAACCTGAGACAAATAAATTACCTCCCCCATTACAATATTTTTCTATTGCTGTCTGAAGTTCATGCGGAAAGGTTTTAAATCGTAACCCTTTCAATGAATCATCCTTCGCTGTTTCCCAATGCGTCGACTTTTCCTCACCCATTATTATATCAACAAAATTATATTTCCTTAAATCAACTGAGTTATCTTCAACTGCCTTGGCGCTGGCTGAAACAAATGAATAACCGTTTTCCATTATAGATAATCCATGAATATATGGGTAATCAAAATTGTTGCCTGCTATTACTTTTGACTCATAATCAGCATGACTTGCACCCCAGCCCGGGTTATCGTTTGTTATCCACTGATGAGTCGAATCATAATCATATTCCCGACCTGTGAAACTTAAATCATATTTGTCCGGTATTCCGGGATCATCTTCATTTAAAAAACCAGTATACTTTGGGCTTTCTATATATACCGGTCCCGCTACTCTGTAAAATCCATTTACAATTAATACCGGTTTTTTGTCATTTTTCATTCTGCATACCGATAATATTTCAGAAGGGAAGCTCTCACCGCCTTTATTAATTGCTGTTACCTTATAACTATAAATAATGCCCGGCTTTATATCCTTAAACTCAGCAAAAGGTTTGTCAAAAATTTTACCGTTATTAAAACTACCATTATTAATTCGTGTATAGACTATATATTTATCCGGTTTAGCCGTTGGCTCCAGTGGGTCCTCAACAGGCTGCCAATTAAGAATAACTTCACCTCTACTATTCATAGAAGTCATGAAATGATCTACAGGAAGCGGTTCAACAACATATTTATTATTGTTTTGTGTGGCTATAAATCGAAGCATCCCTTTATACATTGCCCTTGCAACATCAAATCTGAATTGCGGATCATCCGCAAATTTCATATCTGTAAAATTTTGATGCGATAATAGCTCAATTAAAAGAGAAGGGACATTGGGATTCCGCGATTCACTGTAGTTGCCGTTTTCTAAGTGCCTCCTAGTCCAGCTCCCGTCATATTTGGCTCTGATATCATTTACAATTTGAGTTTGCATAATGTCTGCTAAATCACGGTTTGCAAGTCTTGACATTCCGTCAGGAAAATTTTTTTTATGCTTTGCGTCTGTGAGACTATAAATTGATAAAGTCCCAATTGTTGTATCATTGTGAGTAATTCCTGCATCTGTGTGAAATGCTAA
Source organism: Bacteroidota bacterium (assembly GCA_021783875.1). GTDB lineage: Bacteria > Bacteroidota > Ignavibacteria > Ignavibacteriales > Ignavibacteriaceae > FEN-1297. The sequence continues at coordinate 1,249 of JAJXTM010000271.1, read as the reverse complement.
AGATAGGTCTATGGGTATTCCTAACCCTTTTGCATTCCTATCCCGGTTAGGACCGGATGGACTACCATTTAAATAATTTACATATTCGGGACGTCCCTGATAGTCATCATTATAGTCATTTTTATTTTTGTTCAAATCATAAACAAGAGAATCCGGCATTCCTGCATATTGTAAATAATATCGCGCCGCTTCAAAAATCTTTGGTCGTCCGCTTGTCCGCCCTCCTCTTTCAATAATTCCTGTGCCTCCTCCAAAACGGACTGCATCAGCTGTTATAATATTTTGTAAAGAATCGCTTTTTATTAAATTTTTATCACTTTTATTACTTAATACTACTTTATCTGTTTTAGGATTGTATCCTTTTGAAAACTTAAAATTTCCTAAGTATACCCATGTCCCTCCTCCGATTTGCTGGTTAACTTTGAACTCTGTTTTAATACCGCTATGATAAACAGTATATCTTGCATCTGTAATATTTTTTGATGATGCGTGATATGAAATGTAGACTGAATAATTTCCTCCTTCAGGTATCCTGGGTATCCAACTTATCGAATCCGTCACTTTAGAATTGGCATAAGTATATTTATATGTTCCTTTTTCAAATGGATTATAATCGGATTTATAAGGAGGTTTACCTTCTGCAAAACCCGGGCTGCTTCCTTTAAACCACCGGTATTTACTTTCCGTGCTTTTTTCAATATAATATTTTGATTTTATATCCTTCGGTGAATCATTGTCTATTACTACAGAATATTTCTGAAAATCTCTTTCGCGTGGATCAAATACTATCGCTCCCGCATTTTCAAGCATTGGTAATAAGTAGGGCACTACAAATGAAAGCGGTAGTTTATCCTCAACAGTCTGAAATAACCTTGGTCGCTGCCATTCCCATCTGTCTTCTTCATTATTATAATACCACCCGTGGCTTGGCCATACAACAATATTTCTGTTAAATAATCCGTTCGAAGGAGTATAGTTTTTGCTAATATTTTGTATGAGAGGAACCGGTCGTTCTTCATGATTCGGCATTCTGCTTTCATCATAATCAGCTGGGCTTTCTCTGAAATAGTTTGGTATTAAATCTTCAATTGGATAACCCATCGTTCTAATCGAGAAATGATAATCTTTATATTTATTCCCATAATAACTTTCTACTTCCGAGTAAATTTCCTTAACTAAACTATCCCTCATTGGTAAAAATGAAAGTGCTCTATTATAATTTATAACAATTTCCTTTTTTGTTGAGTCA
>JAJXTM010000270.1 GCA_021783875.1 Bacteroidota bacterium | reverse complement strand
TCTCCGAAGAGCATTTTAATAAATGGTTATTGTTTGTTCTCTATATAGTATTTAGTCCAGCAGTATGGTTTATTGTTCAAACAGATTTGAATAGGAGAGCTGAAGCTCAGAATTAATTTTGAATTATGAATTTTGAATTTTGAATGAGGAGATTAGCTTCACTGATTAGAAGTTCCCAGCCTTTTGCTGGGAACTAAGATTTTAGGAAAGAAAATACTATTTGGAACTGAAGAGCGGGGGATGTTTTAGCTGATAGCCAGTTGCATCCTGATAAGCTTTTGCTACTTCTAAGATTTTTCCTTCATCAAACAGGCGACCAACAAATGTAATACTTGTTGGGTGGTTGTTGTTAATAAATCCATTCGGAACTACTACTAAGGGATGTCCAGAAAGGTTCGTTACAAGGGAGTTGTCGCCTTCATCAGAAGGAGCCAAATAAACATCGATTTTATTATCGTCAAACATTTTTTCCATTTGCTGAATCAATAAAAAGCGAACACGGTTAGCGTTAACATATTCCACTGCCGGAATAAAACGTGAAGCGCGGAAGAGATTAGGCCAGTTATCTTTTCCTTGACGAGCAAGCAAATTATCCTGTCCGCTGCGAGTCAGCAAGTCAAATGCTCCACCGCATTCAGCGTCAAGGATAAATGATATATCATTAACCGGAAGGTTTGGAAGTTTAATAGGGATTAATTTTGCGCCGAGTTTTTTCATTTCAGCTATAGTTAAAGAGTCAGTTGACTTAAAAGCATATTTATGATTAAAATCATCAACAAGGAATCCAATTCGCATTCCTTTCAAGTTAATTTTGGGAGAATAATTGAAAGGATAGTTATAGAGTGTTTGGTCTATTCCGTCGGGACCATAGATTGAATTGAAAACGATAGCACAATCTTCGACATTACGACAGATAGGACCTATTTTGTCCATTGACCAGCTAAGAGCCATAGCGCCATGGCGGCTAACGCGTCCGTAAGTGGGTCTTAAGCCAGTAACGCCGCATCTAGTAGAAGGAGAGACAATAGATCCCCAAGTTTCAGTTCCGATAGCAAAAGGAACAAGTCCGGCAGAAACTGCAGCAGCAGATCCAGCAGAGGAGCCGCTTGAGCCTTGAGTAGTATCCCATGGATTTCTGGTCAAACCTCCGAACCAAACATCATCCATAGCCAATTCACCCATAGATAACTTGGCAATTAAAACTGCTCCGGCAGCTTCGAGTTTTTTTATTACCGTAGCATTAGTATTTATTACCTGATTTTTATAAGGAGCAGCGCCCCAGGTAGTTTTGTAACCTTTAACAGCAAGTAAGTCCTTAACACCGAACGGAATACCCATTAAAGGACCTTTATATTTTCCAGCAGCAATTTCTTTGTCAGCTTGTTCTGCCTGTTTCATAGCCAGATCTTCAGTGAAAGTGATTACGCAATGGAGGACAGGACCATATTTCTTTAATCGATCAAGAAAAAATTTCGTCAATTGAACAGAAGTAATTTTTCTTGTTTTTAATAAATAGCCAAGTTTTCCAATTGAATAGTAAGCGAGATCGTTTTTATTTTTCGGAATAACCGCAGCAGAATAATTACTTGTTATAAAGGGCAATTGTTTTGTATTGAATTTAACTCCCACAGGTATTGGATTAAACAAGATTGCCGGGGGGATACTATTATCAAGGTTAATTTTTCTGATATTTTGATAACTTTTCAATCTTTGGTTTAAAAGATCAATCATTGAGTCCTGCTGAGCGTCAGAAAAATTAATTCCGAATATTTTTTCAGCATTTTTTACAACTTCTTTTGTTATAGGATTGCTACCGGATTCAGAAATTACAAATGCACCTAATAAAAAGGAGGTAAGCGAAACAAAAATAAAGGGTGATATAAGTCTAATAAATTTTTTCATAATAATTCCTTTCAACTAATTAAAAACTAAGAAATATTATCTTGAAAAGAAATTTAATACTGATTTCATTAACAAATTTCTTTTATCGATTGAATTAATTGTTTCGAACGGGAAACCAAGGACTACTGAGCCGTAGAGATTTTTATAGGCAACACCTGCAGGGAATTGATTTTCCTTATATCTAAGGAAAACTTGACTACCCCCAAATATTCCGACCGCATCAGGAGCCCAGACATCGTAAATAGAAGGATTTAAATGCTGATTGAATTTCAGAGAAAAACTTTTAGGTAAAATTGCCTCACCGGAGGAATAAACTTCTCCAGTTTTAGCGGCATCCGGTGAATCTAAAGTAAATTTCAATATATTATGAGCAAAAGAAGTATCTCTTGCAATTGAATTATCCGTTTCAAATAAACCGGAGGCAACATACGACCCGCTAATAAAAATATTCCCGCCTTGTTTACAATAATTATCGATCAAAGTTTGAAGATATCCGGGGAATGGATTAAATCTAATACCTTGTAAAGAATCCTCAATAGACTTCTGCCAGTGAGTTTTTTTTTGTTCGCCCAAAATAAGGTCAACAATTTTAAAATTATTCAGATTTACCATGCTATCAGCCAAAGAATTACAACTTGAAGAGACAAAAGAAAATCCAGCATTCTTAATTGAAAGTCCGTGGATATAAGGATAATCAAAAGTATTTCCGGCGACCAAAATTGATTCGTAATCTGACCGGCTAGCGCCCCAGCCGGGTTTATCATTAGATATAAATTCTGACGCCGGATTAAAATCATATTGACTACCGGTAAAAGCGGGATCATAATTATCCGGCACTCCCCCATCAAATTTATTTTCAAAACCCGCATATTTATTTTCTTTTATGACTGCAGGAGCTGAAATTCTTGTAAAATCATTTACAATCAATACGGTAGATTTAGAGTGGGGCATTTTACACACGGACAATATTTCCGAGGCGAAGCTTTCGCCGCCTTTATTTACAGCAGTTATTTTGAAGCTATAAATATTTTTATATTTAATGTTTTTTATAACAGCGGTTGGTTTATCTACTAATATTCCGTTATCGAAATCACCGTTATTAATTCTTGTATAAATAATATATTTTTCTGCTGAGGAAGAAGGTTCGAGAGGGTCATAAGTTTGTTTCCATTTAAGCAGAACATTATGGTCATCAATAAATTGGGCAGAGAAATTTCTAACCGGAAGCGGTTCGACAGTATACTTAAAGTGATTTTGGATAGAAAGAAATCTAAGAATTCCTTTATAGATTGATCTTGCGACAAAAAATCTAAATTCAGGATCCAGAGCGAATTGCATATCCAAAAAATTTTGATGCGAAAGGAGTTCTATCAATACCGAAGGAACGTTAGGGTTATAGACTTCGCTATATTGCTGCGGATAGGCGTCATTCGAAGGTTGTTCATTCATAAGTTCTCTTCTATTCCAAGCGGGGTCGAATTTTAAGCGAATGTCATTAGTTATTTGAGATTGAATTAAGTCAGCCAAATCCCTACTTGCAAGGCGAGAGACATTATTCGGGAAAGTCGATTTTTGATTTCCTCCTTTAAGCGAATAAAGAGCGAGCGTACCGATTACCGTATCATTATGAGTAATCCCGGCATCGGTATGCAAAGCCAAAGACAAGTCTATAGGAATTTTGAGACCATTTGAATTTTTATCATTAACAGATCCGCCATTGAGATAATTTACATATTTACTTCGATCCTGTTTATCGTCATTATAATCATCATTAGATTTATTGAAATCGTAAAGTGAATCAGGTAGTCCGGCATATTGGAGATAGTAGCGGCTTGCTTCGAGATATTTCGGTCGATTACTTGTATTACCTCCCCGTTCAATTAAACCCATTCCACCTCCAAACCGCACCGCATCGGCAGAAACAATTTTTCCCGGATTATTACTTTGGTTAGAGAGTACCACCTTATCATTAGCAGGATTAAAGCCCTTATCAAACTTAAAATTTCCTAAATATTCCCAAGTACTGCCACCGATTTGCTGATTGACAATAAAATCAGTTTTTATTC
>JAJXTM010000269.1 GCA_021783875.1 Bacteroidota bacterium | reverse complement strand
ATCCAAATGGCCATTTTCTATTAGATCCTTGAGGATTTCGGTAATAAATTCTTCTTTATAACCTTTTAATTTTAATTTATTTTTTATTTCATAAGAGGAATGTAATCTTCTCGATAAATAATCTATCGCTTTAAGTTTTATAAAATATTTTTGATTTTCTTCAATTAATAAATTAAAACGGCTTTCAGAAATTTCGGAATTTTTCTTTAAGCCGTTTTTTAAGAAAATCTCATAGGACAGGAATAATTTTTCGTTATTATCTAGAAAAACGACGACATTTCTCTCATTTTTCTTTTCAATATGAATTATTTTCACAAAATCTAAAAACTATTTTGGTGATTTTTTTTCTTTCACAACTGGAGTTTTCTCATCAGGCTTATCTTCTTTAAGAATGCCTAATTTAGTTTTAACTTCTTTTTCAAGTTTTGCATAGAAAGCAGGGTTTTCAATTAATTTTTGTCTGAATTGTTCCCGACCTTGATATCTGTCTTCATCAAAAGTAAACCAGGCACCACTCTTTTTAATAATACCCAGATTTGCAGCCAAATCAAGCAAATCACCTGTTTTGCTTATACCTTCATTATAAAGGATATCAAATTCTACCTCTTTAAATGGAGGGGCAACTTTACTTTTAACAATCTTAACTTTTGTTCTATTACCCACAACATCATTACCTTCTTTAATAGCGGCAATTCTTCTTATATCTAACCTTACCGATGCATAAAATTTTAATGCATTACCTCCAGTAGTAGTTTCAGGGTTACCAAACATTACACCGATTTTACTTCTTAATTGATTTATAAAAATTACAGAAGTTTTAGATTTAGAAATTGCCCCTGTAAGTTTTCTTAATGCCTGAGACATAAGTCTAGCCTGAACAGCCATAGTAGCATCACCCATTTCTCCTTCAATTTCAGAACGAGGTACAAGTGCTGCAACTGAGTCAATGACAATTATATCCAGAGCATTGCTTCTGACCAATGTGTCTGTAATTTCCAGAGCTTGTTCGCCAAAATCCGGTTGAGATAACAATAAATTAGTAGTATCTACGCCCAATCTTTTAGCATAATTAACATCAAGAGCATGTTCGGCATCAATAAAAGCGGCTAAACCTCCGGCTTTTTGAGCTTCTGCAATAATATGCAGACAAAGAGTAGTTTTTCCGCTAGATTCTGGCCCGTAAATTTCAGTAACCCGCCCACGCGGAACTCCGCCGATTCCGAGAGCAACATCCAAAGAAATTGATCCTGTAGGTATTGATTCAACATCGTTGATCACACCATCGCCCAATTTCATAATAGAGCCTTTACCATATGTTTTTTCGATACTGGAAATTGCCTCATCGATTATTTTAAGTTTTTGTTCAATATCAGTGCTCATATTTAATCCCTTCATCCTAATGAATAAGTTTTTATTGTAGTGTACTCTGAACCATTTGCTAGAAGCTTGCTTTCAATCAGGGCAGCTTCATAAATTTCAAAATTAATTTTAGGAAGATAATAACTTGTAAAACGATTAACAAAATAATTCCCTTCATTACCCTTCATTCTTTTTAATGTAAGATGAGGAATAAATCTTTTCCGATCAGTCGGAAGCGATAATTTTTCAAGCCGGTTATTGACTTCTTGAGCCAACTCGTAAATTTTTGTATCGCTGTGAAGACCTATATGCAATGATTTAGGTTCTGTGCCTACATAGAAAAATCCAAATCGAGTAAGTTGGCAAATCATACCCTCATAGTTTTCCATAAAATTTAATTCATCAGCAATCTGGCTGACTAATTCTGATTTTACTTCTCCTATAAACTTTAAGGTCAAATGAATTTTATCAAATTCTTCCCATCTATATTTTTCATAATCCGGGAATGCTTTATTTCTATGATAGATAATATCATCAATGACATTATCCGGAATTTTTAAAGCTACAAATAATCTATTCATCGTATGATATTCCTAAAATGTAACGTCTAATCATTTCAAGAGCAGCCTGAGCAGCCCTTTGTTTATTTCTCAACCTTAAGTCGCCAAAATTAAATTTTTTTGCGGTACAAACTTTATCATCACACAGTCCAATATAAACTAATCCAATTGGTTTATCTATGCCTGCTCCAGTTGGCCCCATAATGCCGGTAATAGATAAACCTATATCACTGCCGCTGATTGATTTAATTCCTTCAGCCATTTGCCTTGCCACCTCTAAACTGACTGCACCGTTCTTTTCAATAACATCTTCATCAACTTTAAGAATCTCTATTTTGGATGCATTACTATAGGTAACAACACCGCGTTCAAAGTATGCGCTGCTGCCGCTAATATTAGTAAGTAAGTTAGAAATATATCCGCCTGTACATGACTCAGCAATTGAAATTATTAGTCCTCTTTCAATTAATAATCGTCCTACAACCTCTTCAAGTGATTCTTCCTTATCAGAATATATATATCTTCCCGATTTACTTCGAATCCTTTGAAGAATTTCGCTCATTTTATTGTTAGCAGATTCTTCATTTCCTTCTTTAACCGTAATTCGCAATTTTACACCAAATTGACTGGGCAAAAAGGCAAGTTTAGCGCCATTAAGCAGTTCATCTAAATTTCCGAGTTTTTCAAATAAGTCCGATTCTCCAATTCCAGTAGTTTGCAAAGTCAGCATTTTAATATAATAATCAGAATTAATTAATTTTTCTTTCAATTTTGGAATGACAAAAGCATTCATCATTTGGTGCATTTCAAATGGGACTCCAGGCATGGCAGTAAAAATTTTATTTTCTTTTTCTATCCAAATTCCGGGAGCAGTACCTAAAGAATTTCTAATTACAACAGCATTTTTAGGAACGAGCGCTTGTCCTTCATTAGTTTTTGTTATCTTCTTGCCGCGTTTATTAAGAAGATTTTTAATATCCTCTAAAACTTCATAATTATTAACTAATTCAGTATGAAAAAATTTAACTATACAAGTTCTGGTAATATCATCATGAGTTGGACCTAATCCTCCTGTTACAATAACCAAATCATTTTCATTTAAACATCTTTTAAATTCTTTTAATATTTCTTCCTCATTATCACTAATTACAGAAGATTTTCTTACATCAATTTGAATTTTTGTTAACTCTTCGCCGATAAATGCAGCATTGGAATTCAATGTTTGCCCTATTAAGATTTCATCACCGATTGTAATTATATGAGCATTCATTTTTTTCTCAAATTTAATAATCAAATTTTAGCTTTTAGAATTAAAATAGCATTAACTAAAATAGCTGTATAAAGACCTGCAATAATATCGTCCATCATAATCCCCAACCCGCCGTTTAATTTTTCAGCTTGTCTCGCAGGCGCAGGCTTAATAATATCAAAAATACGCCATACTATAAAAGCAAATATCGAAATGTAAAACTTTTTCGGAAGTAATATAAGAGAGATCCACATTCCGACTACTTCGTCAATCGTACATTCAGCAGGATCTTTACCGTAATTGATTTCAAATTTATTTCCAATAAAAATACCTAAAATTGTAAATAGTATAATTGCAGGTATTAAAATAATTGGTTTTTCAAATCCCGGGATGTAATAAATCATTAAACCCGCAACACTTCCGAATGTTCCGGATGCAAATGGAATATAACCGGTATAAAAACCGGAACCTAAAAATTTTTCAAAAGGATTAATACTCACCTTTAAATAGTTTTATTATCAATCTCCTATTATTAATAACATAAGTTACTCCGGAATGGAAGGTAATTATGGTAATTAAAAGCATTCCAAAATAAATAAAATTATGATCAAATAGTAAAGAAAATATTTTTATGTTGTTCTGATAAATCTGAGGCGTGGATATTCCAACATAAATAATTAATAAATAATAAAGAAAAGCCATTTGAATAAAGGTCTTCCATTTAGCATAAAAACTCGTTGGAAAACTCATTCCTTTATAATCGGCATAAACTCTTAAACCTGTAATACTAAAATCTCGTATTAG
>JAJXTM010000024.1 GCA_021783875.1 Bacteroidota bacterium | reverse complement strand
ATTGCTAAAACTTGAAAAATAGTTTTAGTAACTCCTCTAATCTGAATCCAATTCTAAAAATAATGGAATCTTATTTAGAATATCTTTTATTCGCTTCAAAATAATGAAAAATAATTTTGTAACACAAGCGTTTTGAACTGTTTTATATAATGAATACTTTTGGCAATAAATATGATTAAAATTAAACGTGTTTATGATGAACCATCAGTTAATGATGGATTTAGAATTCTTGTGGATAGACTTTGGGCAAGAGGGCTAAAAAAAGAAAAAGGGAAAATTAATATGTGGCTAAAAGATATTGCCCCTAGTAATGAGTTGAGAAAATTATATTCTCATGATCCAAAAAAATGGGATTTATTTAAACAAATGTATACAAAAGAACTTAATGAGAAGAAGGAACTTCTTGATCAGTTAAAAATATTGGAAAAGGATAAAGGCACTTTGACACTGCTCTATTCCTCAAAAGAATTAAAACTTAATAATGCAGTAGCACTTGCAGAAATTATCAGTAAGCACAAATAAATCAATGTTTTTCATTTCATTCTTAGTTGCTTTATTTCAATTTTAATATGAAAATTAAGTGAAGAATTATATTAAAAAAAATAGTTATATATTATGGCTCTTTTAATAACAAATGAATGCATTAACTGTAGTGCATGTGAACCTGTATGCCCAAATTCTGCCATATATGAAGGCGGGATTTCTTGGAAGTTAGATCAAAAATCTTTTGAGACTCTTTGTAATGATCATTTCTTTATTGTTCCCGAAAAATGCACCGAATGTGTGGGCTTTCATAATGAACCTCAGTGTGCGGCTGTCTGTCCGGCTGACTGCATTATTATAGACCCCGATAATGTTGAATCAAAAGAAGAATTGATTATAAAAAAAGGGAAGTTGGATTTCATTCATTTGTAAAATAAAATTAGTATTAAGATTAAAAATCTTAACTATTAAAATGGTGAAACTGGATGCAGCTCAATTGAATGGAATTAATTCATAAATAAGAGAAAGATTATTTTCTTATATCACAATTACTATAGCTAACAGTTATAAATGGTTGAGCAATATCAAATTCAGTACAACCGAATTATGCGAACTTGTTTTTTAGGGCTTTTGCAATTGCTTCAGCGCGAGAATTTACATGAAGCTTTTTGTAAATATTATGAAGATGAAACCGAACTGTATGTAGTGAGACAAAAAGTTTATCTGCAATTGCCTTTGTGCCATGACCTTCAATCAGCTCATTTAATACTTGTTTTTCCCTGTCTGACAATAAAGATGTATTTAATCGATTATCAGGCATCTGAAAATATTGAAGGACTTTTCGAGCAACTTCTCCGGAGAAAGGTGCTCCTCCATCAAGAGCTTCACGAATAGCTTGCAGCAGCTTAATTGTTGGGGTCTTTTTTAACAAATAACCTACTGCTCCTCCTTGGAGAGACCGGAATATTTTTTCGCTGTCGCAATAGACGGTCAACATCATAATTACGAGAGCCGGAAATGCATATTTAATTTCCCTCAAACTTTCAATGCCGGACTTTTCAGGCATTTCAATATCAAGTAAAAGAATATCAGGAAGATCTTCTTCTATTTTTTCTAAAGCTTCATTGCAATTATGGTATGTAGCCACGCATTTGAAACCTTCTGATTTATTTAGTACATCACATAGGATTTCCTGAAACTCATTATCGTCGTCGAGTATTGCGACGCGTATTATTGATGTATCGTTCATATCTTTTGTAATTGATTTTTTAAGTATAACTCAGGAAATTTATAATTTCAACTAATCAATTGGATAGTTTATTTTTGTACCAAAAAATTAATTATTAATTTAGTACCCTTATCTTTTGATGAAATGATTCTAAAGCTTCCTTTTAAGTCCCCGACTTGTTTGGAAATATCAGCCAGACCCCTGCCTGTAGTCGATTCTCTAGTATCGAATCCATAGCCGTTATCTTCCAAAATCAAGGTTAAATTTTTGCTTACTATAGACAAGGACATTATGAAAGTTGTACAATTAGAATATTTAAGTGCATTGTTTAAGGATTCTTTGGTTATTAATTGCAGACTTCTTTTACATTGAGAGTTGACTTTAACATTCTCTATTCCTGTTGTATAAATATTCAGTTTAATATTTTTTGCTTCACAGACTTCATAAGCGTATGCTTTAAAATGGGAAATAAAATCTTCAACAGTATCAAATTTTGGATCAATTGACCATATTACATCAACCATAGAATCAATAAGTGACCTTGAAATCTTTCCAATACGTTCCAGGGATTTATTCCCGGAAAACTTTTCTTTTTCGGTTAGATTTCCACTGTTTATCTGATAAGATTTCAATTCATCTCTTGATGCATTTTCAGAAAGTATTGCAATCTTTGTTAAGCCTAATCCAATATCATCATGCAAGTCAGATGCTATTTTATTTCTTAATTTTTCAATTTCCAGCTGCTGTCTTACTCCTATTCTCGATATAAAGTAAATAATTGTAATCGCCAGTACGACGGCTAATAAAATAAACCATAATTGAAAATAAAAAGGGGATTGGATAATAAAACTTATTTCTGCAGGATATTTGCTCTTTAGATAATTTTCACTCATTGCAAGTACCTGAAATGTATATTTCCCAGGTCTTAAAGCAGCATAGGTCAGAGGATTTTTAGCTGTAACAGTGTTCCAATTTTTATCGAAGCCAATTAGACGATATTTATATCTCAAGTCTCTTTGCTGCCGATTAATTATCCCAATGTATTCAAATGTAATAGTATTTTGATCATCTCTTAATGTAAAATTTTTATGAATGTTAATTTTTTGTCCATCAATTAGGACATTATTTATATAAATAGGCAAATTTTTATTGTAAATTGGAACACTTAATCTTTGGTAGATAAAAATATCAGACTGATTTGCGAGACAAAGATCTCCATTGGGAGCAGAACAAATTGAATAGTAAGGCACTTTTGGAAGTACTTCAAATAACTTATAAGTCGGCTGGTAATACTTATTTAATTCCTGAACTCCTGATTGTGTCCCTAACCAAATATTGCCATTAGTGGATTTTAACATGCTCCAAATAGCGTTGCTATATAATCCGCTGGATTTAGTTAAAGTTCTAAAATGCCTATTATCATATATAACGACTCCTCCATATCTGGTTCCAATAACAATTTCATTTAAATTATTTTCAATTATTGCTCTGACGCCATTATCAGGCAATCCATTGTCGATTGTAAATTGTTTAATATAATTTTTAGAATTTGTTTTTTCTTTTTTAATTTCAGCCGATATTTTTCCGATAGAAAATACAGAAAGTCCGCCGTCATAACCGCCAAACCACATATTACCTTGATGATCCTGGTAGATTTCTCTTATGGAGTTATCGGGAAGTCCGTCTTCTTTTTTATAAATCTTAATGACTTTTCGTTGTTTCGTATTGTCCATAACAATTATTCCAAGATTTAAAGCACTGCACCATAGATTCCCATCAGCATCTGTTATAGTTTTATAAATTGAATAAAATTTAAATCTGCGTGATAGATCAATTTTTTCTATTAATTTAAGTTGAGAATGAATATTTGAAAGAGAATTATTTTGGATAATATCATAAATATAAATGACTCCGGATGGATTAGTAACTAAAAGTTTCTTGTTATTAGAACAAAAAAAAGTGGCTAATAGATTGCTATGATAATCCTTGAGCTTGTGGATATATTCGTGCCATAACATATTTTTATCCGCCCAAATTTCCATAGCGTATCCTGTAAGAGAGATCCAAAAATGAGAGTTTGCATCACAGGCAGAAGAAGCCCAGTCTCCAGTATTATATTTTTTAGAAATTTTGAACCTAAATAAATTTGGATAAGTTAGTTTCGAAACTCCGTTTACCAAAGTTCCTATCCATAAAATATTTTCTTTGTCGACATAAAGTGAAGAAATGTTATTTTGAACCAAACCATTTTCGATTGTATACTTTTTAAGAAAACTAGAAGAAGAAAATTTTTTATTAAGTTTATATAAACCTAAAGTTCCGCCTATCCATAGATTATTAAGTCCATCTTCGACAATTGAAGTTGGTATAAACTTAATATTGAAGTTTTGGATTTCATTTTTATAAATTCTGTATAATATTCCGCTAGAAGATACAGCAAATAATATTTTATCCTTATCGGCAAGGGTTAAAATTATTTTACTGTTTTTTAAATTTGGAAGAGTTAAATGTTTTAATTGATTTAATGACAGGTCATAAGAAAAGAGTCCCAAATCGGATGCGATAAATATTTCATTAGCGGAAATCTGAGCAAACGAATTAACGGAGCCAATTTTATAGTTATTTATTAATTTTATATTATTGTCCTGAATTATATAAAATCCGCTGTCAGTGCCGCAAAGAACATTATCATCTTTATCAACAAAAACGGAATTAATATTTTTCATCGTAGAAGGTAGGTTTTGTCCATAACGAATAAATTTCCCATTTGTAAATCTGTTTACTCCGGAAGTAGTACCGACCCAAATTGAACCGGGAATTTTTTTATCAGAGGCAATACATGTAATGTTGTTTGAAGAAAGTCCATCATTGGAATAGTAATTATGAAATATTCTGCTGTCAAAAGCGCTGATACCTTCTCCAGTGCCAATCCAAATATATCCCTTTGAGTCCTGGCAAATTGCCTGAATATTATCAGAAACCAGACCATCTTTTAAGGAATAGTCAATAAACGGCAATATCTGGCATTGAGTAATAACGTTGTATAGAATGACTGTCAGTATAATAAGTATGATCCGCAATTTCACTTCTTATAACTTGTTACTAAAATTTGCATAAAAATTATGACAAATAAAAGTATTTATGTCATAGGAAGTTTCCTGTGTTGAATTTCCCTTCAAGGACGGCAATAAATATATCAGAAGATCCACAAGAATTTCTTAAATAGATAAGTTACTACTACTTGAAGTGAAAAACAGGATAGTTGAGATCTGGTTTCACATTCGAAAAGAGTAACTTAAGATTATTAAAAGCTTCATTTAAGCAAAACAAATTTTTTAGCTTCAAAAAAACTTCCTGCTGATATCTCATAAAAATAAACACCGCTTGAAAGATTTCGTCCACTTCCTGAAATATTATCGGCATTGAAAGTAATAGAATATTCACCCGGTAGTTTTTCTTCATTCACGATAGTTGCAACTTCTTTTCCAAGAAGATTAAAAATTTTGATACTAACAAATGATGTTTTGGGTATATCATATTTAATTATGGTGGAGGGATTGAAAGGATTAGGGTAATTTTGAAGCAAATCGAATTTAACTACAATGTTATTTAATCCACTAAATATTTTTGTTATTATAATTGAAACTTCATTAGAATAAGTCGACTGAACAAAATTATTGAACGCTTTAATCCTATAAAAGTAGTCTATACCGTCTGTAACAGAAGAGTCAACAAACATAGAAATGTTGGCATTTATTGTATCAATCACAGCATAATTCCCGCCAGATGTTTTTCTTTCAATTATGAAACCTTTTGCGCTTGTTGAATTGTTTGTCCAAGACAATGTCGGTTTGGATGAATCTTTAACACTTAGATTTGTAGGGGCATTTAATGCAGTAATTGATGAAGCAATGTTTGAATATCCGGAATTGCCTGAATAGTTATAAGAATAAACACGATAAAAATATTTAGTTCCATCAATTAATCCCGTATCTGAATATGAAGTTGAATTAATGGAAAGAGTTTGAATTAAAGAGTATCCGCTTAAAGTGTCCAGACTTCGTTCTATTTTGAAACCAATTTCATTATTAGAATTATTGACCCAGTTTAAATTGATTATGCTGGATCCATTAGCTGCTGCATTAAGATTAGAAGGTGCAGAGGGAATTGTTCCGCTGGAAACAGTAACGCTTCCATTTTTTATTTCAGGAATAGGCAATCCTTCGTTAAATAAAAATTGCTGCAGGCTAACCGATGTCGATCTATTAACCTGAGCGGTGGTTGACATGATAAACTGAATTTTGAATACTACGCCGGCGCTGCTAAAACTGCCAGAACCAGCAGCGGCTAATATTATTTTATTCCCTTCATTATTAATTTGATAGGACCAGCCGTTTGTCAATGTTCCGGTGACAACAATTTGGTCAAACTTAACTACTGAAGAATCAAAGATTAGAGTAGTTTGCAAAGAAGAAATATTAAAAGAGTTTGACATACTTCCGACATAAACCGGAATATCAAAAGTTGAACCTATGCCGGCAGATGTATCCGGTATTGATAACTTTGTATCATATAAATTAATATTCCCTGAAATGCCGAAGCTGCCAAAAACATCTTTTGCGGAGACTGTTGCAATACCGCCCTTGATAGCTTTAAGCAATCCCGTTGAATCTATTGATGCTAATAAGGAATCGCTTACAAAATATCGATAAGGCGGAGTTCCGCCTGTTGCAGAGAATCTAAGTGTATCTCCGCTAACGAGAGATGCTGTGTTAGGTGAAATGTATAACGTAGATAAGCTGATTACATTAAAATATCCTTGTACAGAATTTCCAGGTAGATTTTGATTAAACAAAATATTGGAAAGTGAAAGACCTGTTCCGCCGCCGTTTACTTTAGTAATTTGAAAATTTATATAAAATAAAATTCCGCTGCCGGATAAACTTGAATTTCCGGCAAATGAAATATTCATCTGTCCGTTAGCTGGAGTATAACTAAACGATGGAGCTGCAAAGTTTTGCGTTAATGTTCCGGAAGTAATAATGTTGATGGGAGAAAGAATAACACCGTTAAAAGACAAAGTAAATTGACCGGATGAAACATTAAGTCCATTTAAATTTGTAGTATAAATTGGTATTTCGACTGTTTGCCCCTGGTAAAAAGATGTGTCTCCGAAACTAAGTTTGTATGGTCTAACTTCAACGATTCCCGAAATAGTATCTATGAGACCGCTCGAATCTTTTGCAACGATTTTAGTAAAACCCATATTTAGAGCTGTTAATAATCCATTTGAATCTATTTTTGCTACGGTTGGATTTGTTACCGACCAGGAGTAGGGCGCTTTTCCTCCGGATGGCTGAAATTGCAAGGTTTCTCCTACAGTAAGTAATCCTGTATAAGGATAAATTGAAATTGAAGGCATCGCAGAAATGTTGAAATATCCATTATTTAATATCATTTTTGGAGAGCCTTCATTAAAATAATTATTCAATGTATCCGTAAAGGAAAACCAGGAGCCTCCGTTTAAAGCTGTGACTTTAATATAAAGTAAAATTCCTGAACCGCTAAGCGGGCTTGAGCCCGCAGCTGCAATGTCTAATCGCCCGGAATTATTTTTATTGTAAAAAACATTTCCCCAACCCTGACTAATTGTGCCTGTAGTAATTACAGAATCAATGGTAAAAGAATATTGGCTAAAAGTAAATTGCAATTTAAATGAAGTGACATTTAATCCCGTTAATGAGCTATCGACATAAACGGGTATATTAACTGTGCCCTGCACAAAGGTCGAGTCGTGTATAGACATGCCTACCTGAGTTGCGACTATCGTTGTGCAATACACAAGGAACAAAGCGATTAATATTTTTATTTTCCTAATCATTTTTTTTCCATAGTTTTAATATTGGCGGTTTAGAAAATAAACCGTCATTAAATTCTATATAGAGTTACTTAAGTAGAATCATTTTCTTAATGCCGACAAATTTATTCGATAATAGACGGCAGAAGTAAATTCCAGAGCTTACTTTTTCACCGTGGTTGTCTGTTCCATCCCACTTAATAGAATATCTGCCTGCATTCCGGATAGAGTTAATCAATGTTTTTACCTCTTGTCCTTGAATATTGTAAATTATCAAGTTCACCGGGGAATTATCGTTTGGAACTTCAAAAGATATTATAGTTGACGGATTAAATGGATTCGGATAATTTTGGTAGAGTTGGTAAGCTGTCGGCTTTCCGAATAGTTCAATCGAAGCTGAACTTACCGAACTAGAAAAATCTGTTTCATTGCCTAAAAATTTAGTTACATCAAGATTTGTATTCACTATACCCTTCAAATCTTTTGAAATATCAAAAGTAAGAATTAAGACTGTTCCATCGTTAACCATAGGTTTTGTGCCGGCAAATGCGATATCTAGATTGCCTGTTTTTTGGTCCGCATAATAATTCAGACTGTATCCCGAATATCCTGTTCCGAGTGAAGCATTATTAAATGACATCATCGAAGGTAAATATTTCAAATTAATCTGAAGCGAAACAATTCCGCTAGCATTGCTTAATTTTATAGGTACTGTGAGTTTATCACCGTAATTGGCTGTCCCGCCTAATACATCCAATTTTACACCGCTAACTTTCTGAAGGGCTAAATATTGATTGGTTTTAATATTAGCCGGTTGAGCATTTGAAGGACTCAATTCTGCCGGGAAAAAAGTAATTAAACCGACAGAATATTGGAGTATTAAGGATGCATCATAAGCAGTAATGGTTCCGTTACCGGAAACATCTGCAACCTTCTGCTGTATTGCATTTAAAGAATCGGTACCATGAGGGTTAACCACATATTTAAGTATTAGTGAAGCGTCATAAGCTTGGACCAATCCATTCAAACTTACATCGCCCATTATCGGATTTGAAGCCCCGCTGCCCAGCCAAGGGTTAAAATTAACTCCATCAGAAACTGCCTGACCGGTTCCAGCCGGATTTAATGTGGCATTTTTAGGACCTGAATTGTCTCCCCACCAGTTATTTGTAGCATTTATTACAAATGATTTATTTACGTTGTTAACACCAAGGTTTTGATCTTGATAAATATCGCTGAAGTTAATTATAGGGTTAGAAGTGCCATTTGCAGTTAGTCCATTGTAATCATTAGATAATAAAGTGTGAGTAATAGTCGGACTTGCATTGTTTGTAGTAATTGCTGAACCAGAATTCCCAATGCCTGCATATCTTATAACACAGTAACTTAAATTACAATCCGTCGGAAGAGATTGACCTTCAAATGTAATGCCGTTCCATCCCGGATAATAGTTGTAAGGATTAGAAGCATTGCTGTCGGCATTAGAATCTCCGCCGTAATAATCATCTCTTAGATCTGTCAGAACTATTGTACTATCAGGAGAAGATCCTCCAATAGCCATTAAACCTTTGTTTATATCTAAACCGCATCCAGGAAAGAATTTTATAATTAAGCCAGGACTGAGGGTCAAGATTGAATTATTTGCTACAGTATAATGGGCAAACAAATAAGGGATGTTATTAATTCCGGCAAAAGATTTTTTAGTTAGTGTAACGTCTTGGACTAGAGTTTCATAGTCAATCACTCCAATTGCTTTATAAGTTGTGCCTGAAATTGAATCAGCAACTGTTGAACTAGGATAAGATACTAAAGATATTCTTATCGGAGTGTATGTAAGGTTATTAAACAAACAGCTGTCAATTGAAGGATTAGAAACTCCGGTTAAATATATACCCCAGTTATCATTGTCAAATATTGTATTAGTAATTCTTGGAGATGCTTGTGTTAAATAAATTCCCGCGTCCATGTATCTAATCAAAGCATTTTTAATAATGGATAAGCTGTCGATGCTTACATCAGCAAAACTAATTCGGCTGCCGCCTTGAATACTTGGGGTTGTTGATGTCCCATCTTGATTTGTATCGTTTGGGTGACCATAACTATCATC
The DNA here is from genome assembly GCA_021783875.1 of Bacteroidota bacterium. Lineage (GTDB taxonomy): Bacteria > Bacteroidota > Ignavibacteria > Ignavibacteriales > Ignavibacteriaceae > FEN-1297. Next base: position 7,866 of record JAJXTM010000024.1, on the reverse strand, counting down.
TCTTATATCTGTAAATACTACTTTTTGAGTCGGGGTTCCTTGGACAGCAATTGCCCCGTTTACGACAAAATTACCGCCTTTAAATACTAAGCCGGCAGGAATAGTAATTGTTGTGCCCGAATTAATTGTGCATGCACCCAAAAGATAATAAGTGATGTTGTTATAACCTCCAAAATTTCTGATTGGTATGGTGTCATTTACAGAATAATTTTCAGGAATAATTCCTAATGCCATAATTCCGACATTAAGCACAGTGTTATTACTAAAAGAAGGATTTGCAAACATGCTCATTGTAACTGGTGTTTGGCTTATATTGTCTAACATACAATTCGAAATTACAGGATTTGAACTACCTGAAATTCCAAATGCGGAAGAGTTCGATAATTCAACGGTGCAGCTATCTACTTTTACTGTTGTATTATAAACTCTGATTGCACCCCAAATACTTCCATAAGCGTCGCTGCCTCCATACCTGAAAATACAATTTTTAAGCAAATTCAGAGAATCGAGATTTGTTGGGTTAAAGATTATTGCGTCCCAGTCTCCTTTTGACGGAGCCGAGTTATTCCCGTCATTGTTCGTATCTCCGCCGTTTGAGTCATCTTTAAGAGAGGTGAACACAACCTTTTGCGTAGCGGTGCCGTCTGCAACCATTGCTCCCTGAACATTAATATCATCATAATAACTGGCAAATTTTATTACAACGCCGGGTTCAATAGTTAAAACAGCGTTTGGTGAAATAGTTAATTGATCAATTATGTAGGCTATATTTGGTATTCCGGCAATACTTCTTTGATTTAATGAAGCATTTGACGAAAGCACACCTTCTATTATTCTTACTCCTTTGCTGCCGTTAGCAGCAAATGTGATATTTGTAAATGTCGGATTAGAAGTTAAAGACATCGCAATGGGATCAAGTCTTCCGTTTTGAAGAACAACATTTACAACGTTAGGAGTAGAAGATCCTTCGCATCTTATCCCATAATTATAAGAATCAGAAATTGTTGAGTTCGAGATAGTACTTCCCGCACCTGAGTATGTTACCCCGCCCCAGTTGCCATTTCCGCCAAATTTAATTAGGCAGCTATCAAGTAGAGAAAATACATCGTCGCTTGTCGGAAGAAACCTTATAGTGCTCCAATCTCCTGCAGCGGGCGAAGTTGAATTTCCGTCGTGATTGGTATCAAAGGGGTTCCCAAAATTATCATCTTTTAAAGACGTAAAAACAACATTACCTCCTGCTTTTGTACCTTTGGCTCTAAATCCGCCGTTTACATATATACCGGGACCTCCGGATTTTATTACGACTCCAGGGTCGACAGTTACATCTGCTCCGGAATTTATGGTAAGATCGCTTAGCAATACATAAGTTATATTATTATATCCTGCAACATTTCTTTCTCTAATTTCTCCGTTTAACGGGACATTTTCTCCTATTATCCCCAATGCGATTATTTGATTATTTATAAAAATATCATTCGTAAATGTGGGGTTTGAAGCGACTGACATAGCAATGGGAGTTGATGTTGAATTAACAAGTGAATCATTTAATATTAGCGGATGAGAACTCGAAAACGCATATATACCATATGCCATATCTTTTATTGAACAATTGCTGATAGTAGGACTAGCATTAATTGTTGTTATTTCACCGCCATAAAGGTAAGTACCATTATAGTAATAACTAGTTGGCTGATAACCATATTGGATAATACAATGATCAAGCACTGAATTTGAATCACTTCCTGTTTCAAAAGTAATTCCGCCCCAATCCCCTATTGCCGGAACAGTTTGAGTACCGTCTTTATTAGTATCTCCTGGGTGTCCAAAATTATCATCTTTCGCTGAAGTAAATACAATTGCACTGTCTGCAGAACCAACGGCTACTAGCTTACCCTGAACAATAAATCTCTGGTAATTATTGATAGCTTTTATAACAATTCCTTTATTAATTGTGAGTGTCAGTCCGGAGGGTATAGTCACCGAATTTAGCATTAAGTAAGTTACGTTAGAAACAGAAGTAACTGACCTAATCGGGAGAATTGCATTTCCAAGTAATGTTCCGCCAAGTAATCCTATAGCATCATATTGATTATCGGAAAAAGAAAAAGTATTATTGCTAAAAACGGGATTTGCTTCGAATGACAAAGCAAAGGGAACCATCTGGCTCGATCCTACAGTATCACTGACAAATATTGGATTCGATAATCCTTGTACCATAGCTCCGTAGTAACTATTTGAAATATTACAGCTGTCGATAGTCGGACTTGCATTAATCATTGTTACACCTCCGAAATTTCCGGACCCTGAAAAACTTATATCGCATCTTTTCATAATGCAGGCGCTGTCAATACTTACATCGTTAAAAATTATGCCGCCCCAATCGTTAGTAGCCGGACCTGTATTTGATCCATCGCCATTTGTATCGCCAAATAGATTATCATTCTTAAAAGAAGTAAAATAAATTTTCTGTCCGAGAGTAGCAACAGCGTTAAATGATCCATTGATATACAAATGCCCGCCGTTAAATTTTAGTACATCAGATGTAGCAATAGTAAGTGTAGTTCCTGAATTGACGTAAAAATCTCCGAACACGTAAGGAATATTTATAGTATCAAGAACTAATGAAGTTGAGGTGCCTCCAAAATTCATCAAAATACCGTTATATTTATTGCCGGAAAATGTATTTATACCGTTAAAAACGAGAGAGGCAGTGCCGTTGTATACAATTGGCCAAGTACAAGATTGGATGCTTGAATTTATAATAGATACACTGACGCCCTGATTGAAAGTAATGCCGTTGCCGCTGCAATTAGATATGTTTACGTTATTCAGAGATATAACTCCGGCAGAAGCACCGATTCCATCGTGACTAGAGTTAGATATGAAAACTGAATATAATGTTAGGCTTCCATTAGATAAATAAAGAGAAGTACTATTAGAATTTCCGGCATATTTTACGTTACAAGTATCTAGGATAACCGATCCAGCATTGTAGTAGTCGCCCACTTGAATATTTCCCCAATCGCCGCTATGTGCAATTCCTCCGATAGTATCCGCAGCGGAAGTAAATGTTGCATATCTTGCATTTATTGTTCCGGAAACATAGAGATTAGTGTTATTAGTGAAAAGAATTACTACTGCCGAATCTACTGTAAGTGTTACTGCATGATTAATTGTTACATTACTTGTCACAATATAAGGGCTGCCGGCTAAAGTTAGAGTTGAATCGGCGGAAATATTACCTGAAAGGTTTGTTTTAGCAGAAATAGAGTAAAAAGCAATTCCTAACAAAAAAATGGTAAAAATTTTACGCATTTGATTCTCCTTAAGAAGTTATAAATTATTTTAATTTCTTTTAATCCGTTTAAAAGAACTATAATGGATGTTAATAATCACTTTAAGCCACTTCCAAAAATGAAATCTAAATTATCATGAGTGAAATGAAAAATTTTAGATGTTGACAAAATCATATTAACATTTAAGTTTAGAGTAACATAATTAAACCTGTTTGTAATGTCAACTAACTATTTGGTTAGTTTTTTTTGATGTTAAAAAGTATTTAACATTAAATAATGTAAAATTTATTTATGTGCTCTTTTTTAAATAAATGTTCTACTTAAAAAGCTTTTTTGCTTTTCTTTAAAACAAAAATTATTATTGGTATATTTATTAAAATAATCCGATAATTTAGTTCGAGGTAATTATTGCATCAGAATTACTTGAGAAGTAAAATTTTTTATTTGTTCTTGGTTTTTATTTCATCTTCTTTTTTATATACTGCTAATGCTCAAAAATTCAGCTTTGTGGTTCTGGGTGACAGCCAATTTGAAAATCCGGCTTCTTTTGAAGAAATTGTAAAAGAAACTGAATTGCTGCATCCTGATTTTGTAATTCATGTCGGGGATATGATTCATGGCTATACTTACGATATAAATACTGCCAGAGAACAATGGAAAAAATTTAAGAAACAAATCTCTCCCCTTACTATGCCCTTTTATCCGACTCCGGGGAACCATGATGTTACGACAAAAGAAATTCAACCTGCTTACACTGAAGCCTGGGGAAAGAGTAAACTTTATTATTCTTTTGATTATAAAAATTCTCACTTTATAATAATTAATGCATTCCTGGATCAGCAGTTTGATACTATTCCAAAAGCTGAATACCAATGGTTACTGCGCGATCTTGAAAAATCTAAGAATATAAAAAATATTTTTATTTCTTTTCACTCACCTCTGTATATGAATCCGAAATATGATTGGAAACCATTACAAAGGATTTTAACTCATTATAATATTAAAGGAGTATTTTCAGGTCATTACCATATTTATGATTATCGTTTAGAAAATGGTATCCCATATTTCTGCATAAATTCTTCGGGCAATATGGATTTCAATAATTTTTTAGCCGGATACGGCCATGGCTTTTTATATGCTACGGTTGACAGTGACAAAGTTGATTATGCATTTGTAAGCAATGGTAAGGTTTATCCTCCGGATGAAGTCAGCTCGGGAGAATTTAAAAGATCGCCGGCATTTTTTAATCAAGATAAAACTATCAATATTGAAGACCCTTCAAAACATCCGATTAATTTGACAACTGAAGTCCCTGTTCAAAATAGAAGTAACATTCGAAGGAACTATACGCTTGGCTGGGAAACCAAAGATTATCGCTGGAAGTTTTCACCATGGGGAGAAAATATTTCAGTGGGAGCGGGACAGACAAAATATATTAAATTCTCAATTTCCGGACCTGAAGGAAAATTTTCGAGAGATGAATTACCAGAATTAAAAATATCGGCACCTTACAAAACTTTGTCAGGTTTGGAAACAACTAGTACCTATTACTTTCATTTGTTTAATCCTCCTTTAACATATGCAGCATATACAAAAGGAAAGATCAACATAAATAATAATGATGACGAAAAATTATGGGCTAACGTAAAAGGCATCACCAGACTTTTTAATGGGCTCACCGGTAAACCTGATGAAGAGGAAACTAATATTAAAGTTTTATATGATGATAAAAAACTATACCTAAAAGTGGTTGGCTCTGAGACAAATACAGGTAACCTTTCTTCCTATGCTTATGGCGATATTCCGCTTGTATTTGCAGATGATGATTTTGAACTGTTTTTTGATACTAAACATGATCAAAGCAATTTTTATAGACTAATGGTAAATCCCAAAGGCAAAGTCTTATGCAGCAGTCCTAAAGGACTCTTTTCATTTAAGTTTGAAGTCAATACGTATGTAGGAAGAAATTATTGGAGTGCAAAATTTAAGATTCCTTTTTCTCAATTGCACATTAAAAAACCAAAAAAAGGGGATATCTGGGGATTTAATGTGATTCGCCATCGACCGCAATCAAAAGTAGAACAAAGCTTTTGGTCACCTATGCAATATTATTTGCCATATCAACCCGAGTATTTTGGCATTCTCAAATTTGAATAAAGATGACTTTTAAAGTTAAAATAATAATTGTGGAAATTTTGAAACATTAGGATATTCTAATTAAAGGATTTATTTATATTAGAAAAGTTATTTATTAGCCGGAAACAAATTATGAGTTCAAAATTATTTTTTAGGAGAAAATTATTTTTAAGTAGATTATTTGTCTTTATTTCCTTCTTTTTCCTAATAATTCTGACAGCAATCGTCTTTTATTCAAAAGATAAAATTTCTGGTACTCAATGGAATTTATTCGGAATTCTAATGCCATTCGGAAACTTATTCATTTTAATAGTAGTCGTACTTCTAACATCAATAATTATCGAAACAATTTATTTGTATCTTTCTAATAAGAAAACTAAAAAAAATCATCAAGATAAATCAAATATTGAGCACGATAAAAAAACAATGCAAGATAACTATGAATCCCTTTTACAATTTGCAAATGACATGATTTTTATTTCTGATGAAATCGGAAGTATAAAATTTGTTAATCGCAGAGTAATCCTAAATTATGGTTATACCGAAGAGGAGCTTCTGAATTTAAATGTTTGTGATATTAGAGTTGATTTAACTCGGTTGAATTTAAATGAATATAGAGAGAAAATATCAGCTAATAAAGGTTATATTTTTGAAGGTATCCATAAACGAAAAAATGGCTCAGTTTTCCCAGTTGAATTGAGTTCTCAAGCTATCGAAATTAACGGTCAAAATTATTATCAGACTTTTGTAAGGGATATTTCCGAAAGAAAAGAAGCTGAAATAAAAATATATAGACTCAATAGGGTTTATAAGGTACTTAGTAATATTAATCAATTATTAATTAGAGCTAAAGACAAATTAAAATTATTTGAAGAAGTATGCCATATTGCTGTAAATGATGGCGGATTTAGAATGGTTTGGCTGGGGATTATTAATAAAGCAGAAAATTCTCTTGAAGTTGTTTCTAGTTTTGGGTATATCAATAATTATTTAGATAATCTTAATATTAATCTAAATATTCCGGAAACTTTATTAGGTCCGACAGGTCAATGTCTTAATTCTGGGAATCACTGTATTTGTAACGACATTGAAAATGATTCAAATATGATTTTATGGAAGCAATACGCTTTAATAAATAACTACAAATCCTCAGGTTCTTTTCCTGTCAAAATTCGAAATAATATTATTGGTGCAATCAATTTTTATTCAGAAGAATTAAACTTCTTTGATGATGATGAGGTAAAGTTGCTTGATGAATTAGCAAGTGATGTATCTTATGCAATTGAATCTCTTGAAAATGAAGAGGAACGTATAAAAGCTGAAGTCGCTGTGAAAGAAAGTGAAAAACGCTTTAAGACAATTTTTGATTCAATAAATGATGCAATTTTTATCCATGATATAAATACTGGTGAAATCATAGATGCTAATAAAAAAGCAATAGAAATGTACGGATACGAACTAAGCAAGTTACAAACTTTAAAAATTAGCGACTTAAGTTCTAATGAAACCCCATATACCCAAAAAGAAGCTTTAAACTGGATCAATAATGCAGCAATGAATAAACCGCAGATATTTCCATGGAAAGCAAAAGATAAATATGGCAACTCGTTTTGGGTTGAAGTTAATATGCGAAAAGCAGAAATAATTGGTAAAATGAGATTACTTGTGGTAGTTAGAGATATTAAAGAACGAAAATTGATGGAAGAAGCTTTAATTAAAAGTGAAGAGTTATTTAAAAAGGCTTTTAAAACAAGTCCTGATTCAATAAATATTAATCGTCTTGATAATGGGCTCTATATTGATGTTAATGATGGATTCTGTAAAATTATGGGTTATTCAAGAGAGGAAGTAATAGGCAAAACTTCGTTAGAACTAAATGTATGGGTTAATCCTGAAGATAGAAGGAAACTTGTTAAGGATTTAAATGAGAATGGTGTTATTAATAATCTTGAAGCTAAGTTTAAGCGAAAAGACGGATCTGTAGTTTCCGGATTAATGTCAGCAATAATTTTTGATTTAGATAGTGTCCGCCATATATTATCTATTACCAGAAATATTGAAGAAATAATTCAGGCTCGAGAAGCGCTAAAAGAAAGTGAGCAGAAATATCGGTCTTTAGTTCAACATAATCCGGATGGTATATTTATTATAGATTTTAATGGAAAATTTATTTCATTGAATGAAGCAGTTATTAATTCACTTGGCTATACTGAGATTGAACTTTTAGATATGTCATTGTGGGAAGTGGTTCCGGAAAAATACCGAGCACTTCACGGTAATCGATTTAAAGAAATTCTTGAAGGAAAAAATTTAGATGAACCAGCTGAATATGAAATAATTAGGAAAAATGGGAATAAAATTATTGCAGAAATTCGTTCGGTTCCATACTATAAAGAAGGAAAAATAATAGGTTTTCAGGGAATTGCTACTG